>CBINJX010000258.1:0-6903 GCA_966251085.1 uncultured Verrucomicrobiales bacterium | reverse complement strand
ACCAGGGCACTCAGTAGCATTACACTGAAAAGCCACCAGTGTGAATAGGAAGACTCCTGGTAAAACAGGGTTCCCCTCCGATGCAGCCCGATCTCCGGTAGAAATCCCGTACTGGTGTAGTTGATCGGCAATGCCTCAGACGGCACATCTTCCCGCAAGCTGGATAGCTGAGCGGTCATGACAGGATCCCGAAGGAGCGTGCTACCGCAAAAAGAATGAGTCCCCCGCCAACAATGCCTGTGATGAGCGACACACGCCGGCTGATATCGCTATGTTGAGGTGCATCGGGAGGAATGACACGGTAGGATGAATCGAGCCAGAGCTGGTCCCCGTAATACGAGGCTAGAGCTGCGCCAACCAATGCGGCTCCAAGGGTGAAGGAAGGCGCGATGCTGGGGATGATCAGCGGAAGGCTCCTCCGCCCACCTCCACCTCGAATGAAGCAAAGGCTGATGAGCGCTCCGAACACGAGGCCGACAACAAACTGTAAGGACCAGGCCAGCCAATCAGCGCGTTGATTCATTTGCAGGTGTCATACTCATCCGCTCAAACAAATGGATTTCCGCTGCTGAAAGAGAACAACATCAGACGTGATGCAAGAGCGAAGCGCGCCCTGATGAATCTACAGGACGGTCAAAGTCCGGCGAGTCTTCAAGTCTCATCGGCGAGTCTTCAAGTCTCATCGGCGAGTCTTTAGGTCTCATCGGCGAGTCTTTAGGTCTCATCGGCGAGTCTTCAGGTCTCGTCTTAATCCCGAAAAACTACAGTCTTTCGCCCGTGAATCAGGATCCGGTCAGTGAGATGCCAGCGGACGCTCCGGGCAAGTGCGAGGCGTTCGCAATCCCGCCCTAGCCTGAGGAGATCCGCCGCACTGTGGAAATGTTCCACGCGAATTACCTCCTGATCGACAATGGGCCCTTCGTCCAAATCGGAAGTGACGTAATGGCAGGTGGCGCCGATCAGCTTCACCCCACGCTCAAACGCTCTCTGGTACGGATTCGCCCCTACGAATGACGGGAGAAACGAGTGATGAATATTCATCACCTTCCCCGCCCAAGTCGCACAGATCTCCGGGGGCACGATCTGCATGTACCGCGCAAGCACCACAAGATCCGCACGCGACTCCTTCCACAATGTTTCAATCTTCTCAAAGGCCGCCTGCTTCGTGTCGGAGGTGACCGGAATGTAGTGAAAGGGAATTCCTTCGCGCTCAACGACCCCACGGAAGTCCTCGTGATTCGAGATCACGCAGGGGATGTCGAAAGCCAGCTCCCCGGAACGCCACCTCCAGAGTAGATCCGCAAGGCAGTGGCCAAGTTTGCTCACCATCAGTACCACCCGCATTCGGCTTTCCGCCGGGCGAATGCTCCATTCAGCGATCAGTTCCTCGGCCAACGGCTGGAACTGACGCCGGAGATCGATGAGATCGCAGCGGAGGCTATGGGTATCGATCGCCAACCGCGCAAAGAACCAGCGGGAGTGGGTATCGGTAAACTGATGGACCTCCTGAAGATTGCCACCATGCTCGGCAACAAAACCAGTGATGCGCGACAGGAGGCCGACGCGGTCGGGGCACGAGAGCTTCAGGAGGGTCGTGGGCATAGGATTAATGACGAATGCCGAAGGACGAATACCGAAGGAAGTCCGAACTCAGAAAGTTAAACGCTGTGAGTACCAGGGTAATGCCGGAGGAAGGCCACAAAGAGACACAAAAGACACAGGGAGAAGGCGGAGCTATCCGGCTCGTTCTTCATGCATTTCAATACCTCTTTGCGGCTCAACATCCCCGGTTTTCTTCGCAAGTCAGGCGTCTTTCGGCTTTTCGCCTTCCGCCTTTGCCCTGTTTACAGATGATTTCCGGACCGACTCACTCTTACCTTTTACCGTCCCTCAACACTCAACCCTCGACCACCAACTTTCACAATGGCCGCTACCGCTTCCACCATGCTCGACCTCGGCACTCCAGCTCCGGAATTTTCGCTGCCGGACGTTACATCGGGAAAAACCGTGTCCCTGGGCGACTTTCAGGACCAGAAGGCGCTGCTCGTGGTTTTCCTCTGTGCGCATTGTCCCTATGTCATCCACATCGCGCCTGAGTTGGCACGGATCGCTCGAGACTACGCAGGTAAGAGCGTCGGGCTCGTAGGAATCACCGCCAACGACATCGCACAGTATCCGCAGGATGCCCCCGAGCCGACTGCAAAAGCAGCGCAGGAGCATGGGTGGACATTCCCGGTGCTCTTTGATGAATCCCAGGCGGTCGCCAAGGCTTATACCGCCGCCTGCACCCCAGACCTCTTCCTTTTCGGCCCCGACCGCAAGCTCGTGTACCGTGGCCAGATCGACAACTCCCGCCCTTCACGCGGCGCAGACCGCCCGGGCCGAGGCGAACTGAACGGCGCAGATTTGCGCGCAGCCATCGATGCCGTCCTCGCCGACCAACCGGTGAACCCGCAGCAGGTGCCGAGCATCGGGTGCAACATCAAGTGGAAGCCGGGAAATGAGCCGGTGTATTTTGGGAAATGAGGGGTAGGTGTGGCGGGGCAGTGAGAGGTGAGACGTGAGCAGTGAAAGGTGGGGCTGGCGCCAGGAGCGATACTCCTTCCGAGTTCAGCACCTTAGCCCTATCCGTCCATTGGTCCTATAAGTCCTACGGAAACACCTCCCCCGCCATTGACCGCCCACCAACGAGAGGCGAGAAGTGCGACGTGAGCAGCACCCCAGATCAACCGCGACCTCCGCGCTCTGGCCCCACTTCTCACGGCAGCCCCCTCCAGCCTGCCCGTGGCTCCTCCACCAACCTCCCCAACCGCTTCGAGCGCCTCTCGGTGGAACTCGATCCGGAGGCGCTGGTCGATGACGAGGGACAGCCGCTGCCGCCGGTCCGCACCCAGTTCCTGCGCGATGATTCGCAGACGATCATCGCGTACAACGACAGCCCGGACATTCCCTTCCGGGCGAGTATCAATCCTTACCGCGGCTGTGAGCACGGCTGTGCCTACTGCTTCGCCCGGCCGACTCACGAGTATTTGGGGCTTTCCGCGGGGCTCGATTTCGAATCGAAGATCGTGGTGAAGGAGCGCGCGCCGGAGCTTCTCCGTGCGGAGCTTTCCTCGAAGCGGTGGAAGCCGCAAACGCTGGCGATCTCGGGAGTGACGGATTGTTATCAGCCGGTGGAGCGACGGCTGGAGCTGACCCGGCGCTGCCTGGCGGTGCTCGCGGAGTTTCGCAACCCAGTAGCGATCATTACCAAGAACCATCTGGTGACTCGCGATATCGATCACCTGGGGGAACTCGCCCGGTTTCAGGCAGCCGCTGTGGCGGTTTCAATCACAACTTTGGATCCGGAATTGGCGAAGGTACTCGAGCCCAGAGCCTCTGCACCGACGAGGCGGCTCGAGGCAATTCGCGAACTTTCCGCGGCTGGGATTCCGGTTCGGGTCATGGTGGCGCCGGTGATCCCAGGCCTCAACGATCATGAGATCCCGCAGATCATCGCTGCTGCGGCCGAAGCTGGAGCCAACAATGCGAGCTACGTACCGCTGCGTCTCCCTCTGGCGGTGGCTCCGCTTTTCGAGGCCTGGCTTGATCGGCATCGCCCAGGGCACAAGGAGAAGGTCCTCGGCCGCGTCCGCGATCTGCGGGGCGGAAAGTTGAACGATGCAAACTTCGGCTCGCGGATGGGTGGCGAGGGCTTCTGGGCGACACAGTTGCGGATGATTTTCGGAGCAGCCGCCCGGAAAGCGGGAATGAAGGATGAATCGCTCCCGCTCTCGACAGCAGCTTTCCGCATCCCCACCGATCAGCTCTCATTGTTCGAATAAGAACCGAGAGATCGTCGTCTGCTTCTTTCAAATCCCGCAGAAGGCGGCAGGTGAACGCGACTTGTCGAGATTTGCCTAGCAAAAGCTATTGCGTCACAGCGCCTCTTTCTTTTTATCCCGCCTACGCTACGGTCCACCGACTTCGCCTTGAACGCACTCGCTCCTTTGCCCGCCAACACTTCCACTGTTGCATCTACCACAAAGCCGCGGCGTCCAAGATGGCTGAGGCTTGCGCGTGTATTGCTTGGATTGCTCCTGCTCGTTCTCGTGGCGCTCGCGCAGCCGCACATTTTCCGGTTTTTTGTCAAACAAGCGATCTCTCTCGAAGCGCGTCGACGTGGCGGGAGTGTGAGCATTGAACGGGTCGAGGGTAGTCTCTGGGAGCCGGTTGCTCTCAAGAACGCACGATGGCTTTTCCCATTTCACCGGGGCAGCGTGCTCCGACTGGAGACCGACAAAGTCGAGGGGGAGTTTGCCTGGCGTGAGCTCTTGCCGGAAGGCGCAGGCCGGTGGTTTCGGCGGCTGTCTCTGGAGGGTGTCCGCGGCAAGCTGGAGCTGTCCGCTTCCACGGGAAACGGAACTACGTCACACGAGGCCGTGTGGGGAGCTGAGTGGATCCCAATTCCAAGCCGGGTGGAAGCTCGCGGTGTCGATTTGACGGTCGCTACCGACGAGGAGTTTGTCCGGTTTGAAGACGCCTCGTTCATGGTGAGCGAGCTCGAACCCGGGACGGTACAGGTGGGACAGCTCGTCGTACGGCAACCGTGGTTATCACGCACCTTTCGCAATTTGCAGGGGACGACGGCGGTAAAGGAAGCCGGGAGCGAGGAGGCCAATGTGGTGGTGGCGGATCTCGTGCTGGAGAAGGGACTGACCATTTCCTCCCTCACGGCAAATCTGGCAGCTCTCCGCGAGAGCCGTCTGGATGCGGAAATTCAGATCGATACATTTGGCGGTGAGATTCGCGCGCAGGCTCGCACGCTTCTCGATGAGAAGTTTTCAGGCATCGATGCGAACGGAACGTTCCGGAACATCGCGATCGCGCCGCTGGCGAATTTCCTGAGCGTCTCGGATGCTACCGGCGGCACGATCAAGGACGGTAAGTTCACCTTCCGCGGTTCTCCCAGGAATCTCTCCCGCGCGGCGGCATCGCTACGGCTGGAGGCTGTGCATTTCCAATGGGAAAGCCGTCAATGGGACCTGCTGGTGATCGGGGCATCGCTCATGGACCGGCGTCTGCAGATCCCAGAGCTGGAGCTGCGCCAGGGACAGAACCGCCTGAGCCTCCACGGTGATATGGCGCTGCCGACCGGGCGAACGGCCTGGTGGAAGTCGGAGTTCTCCTTCAATGTCGCAGCCAAGATCGAGAACCTGACGGAGCTTTCTGCGCTGCTCCTCCCGGAGTTCAAATATGCCGCCGGAAGGATGAGCATCGATGGTGCGGTACGTGGAAAGAACCAGCAGTTCCACGGAGCGCTGATTGCTTCCGGCTCGGATATCACCTGGCGAAATGCCCCGATCGAGGAGCTGCACGCGGCTCTGAAGGTCACAGGCAACGAGTTGCAGGTCGCCAATTTTGAATTGCTGAACAAGGACGACTTTGTGCGGGGGCGCGGTGTGGTGAACATCCTCGGAGCCAAGCAGTATTGGGGTGAACTGCGGGCTTCCGTGGAGGATCTCGCCACCTATGCCGCGCTGCTCCAGCGGCCGATCGTCCCGGAACCGCTGGCAGGTGGCGCCTCAATTAATTGGTCGGGCGAGGGATCGGCGCAGGGGCATAGTGGGAAGTTTCAGGCGCATTTGCGAAAGCTGAGGACCCTGGGGGCCACGGGGGCGCATCTGCATCCGCTGGAAGCGGACCTCGAGGGCGTGTACGCCCCGGGCAGCATGCAGTTCAGCCGGTTTGCGCTCTCCGATGAGCAGTCGGCATTTACCGCCAATGTGACGGTGGGTAACCGGGCGCTCAGCCTGCAGAATATCCGCCTGACGCATGGCTCGGAGACGTGGCTGGAAGGCAGCGCATTGCTCCCGCTGGATGTCTGGCGCGCATGGCCGAACACGGCGTTGTCGACCTTGCTGACCGATGGGGTAGCCGGGAAGGTCAACCTTACGGCGCGCAACCTGCAACTCCGTGAAGCCTCATGGCTGACCGGATGGAAGTGGCCGATTGAGGGCGTCGTGAATGGCTCGATCACGGCGGAGGGCGTTCTTGGCGCATTAAAAACGAACGGCGAGGTGACACTCGAGAATGCACGCTTGCCGCTCGCTTTGACCGATCAGGCGCTCACGGATGTCTCGGCAAAACTGTCGCTGAACGGGCAGACGCTGAACGTGGAGGAGTTTACCGGAAGGCACAGCTCCGGGACCTACGCCGTGGCTGGACAAATCGATTTTACGAATGTCCGCAATACTGCGTTGAAGCTGAAACTCCGGAGCGACGGCTCTACCATGCCCGCCTTTCGTGGGATCAACCTGCCGGTGCACGCGGTAGGAAGTAGTCCCGCGACGGAACCTTTCGTACGAAACCACATTTCCGCGACATCACAGCTCGACCTTCAAATCGAAGGTCCGGCAAGCGCCCCTGTAGTGGGAGGAACGGCGCAACTCATCCGGTTGGATCCGGGCGGCATGATGGATACCACCCGGCTTTGGAACGGCGATGCGCAGATTGCTCCACTGCCTGCGTTGTTCCGTCTGGAGCGGACTCCATGGCGCGATTGGAAGTTCAACGTGGGAATTACCGCTCAGAATGCGTCCGTGGAATTGACGGCCGGAAATCTGGCCGCCGATCTGCGGCTGACCGGTCCTGGGGCATCACCCGTGTTGACCGGCCGTCTCGAACTCAAAGACGCCACCATGCTCGCTGCGAACGGTCGGCTGCAAATCGGCGAAGCACTCCTCGTATTCCGGGACGCTGCTCCATCGCTCCCGAGTCTCGAAATCCAGGCAGTTGACGAGCTTTTTGGCTACGGGTTCACCGCAGAAGTGTATGGGACTTTTGCCCATCAGGTTCGCGAGTTCAGAGCCGTGCCTCCGCTGACGGATGCGCTGGTGAGAACATATCTTGCGAAGACTGAAC
>CBINJX010000257.1:0-6905 GCA_966251085.1 uncultured Verrucomicrobiales bacterium | reverse complement strand
AGATGGTGGCCAGGGCAATTTCGAAGCTTTCGATCAAGGATGCCGGCGAGCCGCTGTTCCAGCTCGCCGTGAACGACAAGGCGAGCACCGGCGCACGGGTTGCTGCGATTCAGGCGCTAGCCTCGTTGAAAGATGGGCGGCTGTCGCAGATTGCGAAGCTGGCTGTGACCGACAAGGATTCACGCGTTCGCGGTGAAGGTCTTCAGGCCCTTGCCGGAGCAGATCCAGCTGCAGCGGTGAAGGTGATCGGTGAAATCGTGGTGAACGGCGGCCAAGCGGAGCGTCAGAGTGCACTCGCTGCCCTGACTCAGATCAAAAAGCCCGAGGCCCATGCTCTCCTGAATAGCCTGATGGACGCGCTCATCGCCGGGAAAGCTCCCGCTACCGTGCAGCTGGATATCTACGAGGCAGCACGGCGTGCCAACACGCCGGAGCTGAAAGACAAAATCGCCAAATACAACGCATCACTCCCGGCGAATGATCCAATGGCCCAGTACCGCATGTCGCTTGAGGGTGGCGATGAGGACAAAGGTCGTAGAATTTTCCGTGAAAAGGCGGAGGTGCAATGCCTGCGTTGTCATAAGGCTGAGATCGGTGACAGCCTCGTCGGTCCCGATCTCACCCACATCGGTGCCAAGAAGGACCGTCAGTATCTCCTTGAAGCGATCATTTATCCCAACCGCCACATTGCTGAAGGTTTCCAGATGGTGATGCTCACCAGAAAGGATGGCAATCTCGTCGCTGGCAAGCTGCTCAGTGAGGATGGCAACAACGTGGTGGTCGAGACGACGGATGAGCAGGGTAAACCGCAGCCGGTTACCGTTCCCGTGGGCGAGATCAAGGAGCGCGTCAGCGCGCCGTCTCCGATGCCGGACAACATCCGCGATAACCTCAGCAAGAGCGAGCTGCGCGATTTGGTCGAGTATCTTGCTTCAAGGAAGTAATCGGCGCTGAGACTTTCGGGAAATACCTCTACCAATAAAAAACGCCAGAGCCGCGACGCTCTGGCGTTTTTGCTTTCGGGAGCGAAGGATCGGTTACTTTTTTGGAACGTAATCGATCACGAATACGTCTTCGAGAACACCCTTCAGGTTGCCGCCGAAAGCCTTGTGATCCGGGTGCACCAGATAAGCGTCACGGTCTGCCGCATTCTTGAAGGTGAGGATCCACATGTGGGTAAAACCCTTGTCATGCTTCTCCGGGCTAGAATTGGTTCCCCATTCGAGTTCCTGAATCTGGGGAATCTTCTCCTTCAGGGCGGCGAAGGAATCTTCGACTTTCTTGATCGCCGCCGGATCGGCGTCTTTCTTGAACTTGAAGGAGACAACGTGGCGGACAGGGCCATCAGCGGCCAAGGCGGATACAGCAAACATGGTGAGAGCAAGGAGGGTTATGAGGGATTTCATCAAAACGGAGGATGTGCGAGGTGGGGTGGGGGATGCAAGGCAGAGGCTAGTGCTCAATCCGTGTGAAGGAGATTGCCTTCGCAGGACATTGCGGGTGAGTTCGCTAAACACCTCTCGATCCGCTATTGCGCGGCTCTCAACTCTCAACTCTCAACCCTCAACTCTCAACTGCCTTTCTTAGGATGAAACACCTCCTGCACGAACCCGCCACCGACCCTACGCCACTTTACCGGATGCGTGACGGCATCTACGGGGTGGATCTCCTCGCAGCAGCCATCGCGCATCTCGATCTTTTCACGTGGCTGGCGGATCACCCGTCAACGCTTGGCGCGATCTGCGCTCATTTCCAGATTCACACCCGACCCGCGGACGTGATGATGACGCTCTGCACCTCGATGGGGCTGACGACGCAATCGGGTGGCGTCTTCCACCTCAGTCTCCGTGCGCGTGAACACCTCGTCTCAGGTTCTCCCTGGAATCTCGCGCCGTACTATGCGGCGCTCAAAGACCGCCCGCAGACACTCGACATGCTGAAAGTGCTGCGCACTGGCAAGCCGGCCAACTGGGGTTCCTACGATGCGAACGCCTGGGCGGAAGCGATGGAGCGTCCGGAATTTGCGGCGCAGTTCACGGCGGCGATGGATTGTCGTGGTGTCTTCCTCGGGCAGGCCCTCGCGCAAAAGCTCGACCTCAGCGAACACCGCGCGCTCCTCGATATCGGCGGCGGTTCGGGCATCTACTCGTGTGCACTTGCCGCAAAGAATGACCACCTGCGCGCGGCCGTTTTCGAAAAGCCTCCGGTGGATCGGATCGCCAGGGAAGCCATTCAGCGGCAGGGCGGAACGGATCGTGTGTCCGTGATCGCAGGAGATGTTTTCGCTGATGCACTGCCCACAGGCTTCGACGTGCACCTGATCTCAAACGTTCTCCACGACTGGGACGAACCGCAGGTCCGCGCCATCCTGGCGAAGTCTCACGCCGCACTGGAACCCGGCGGGATGCTCGTGATTCATGACGCGCACCTGAACGCCGAGAAAACCGGTCCGCTCCCAGTCGCGCAGTACTCGGCTCTGTTGATGCATTCAACGGAAGGGAAATGCTATTCGATTGGCGAAATGCGGATCTTCCTGAACGACCTCGGCTTCGAGTGGATGAAGTTCGAGAACACCGCGGCTGATCGGAGCTACATCACGGCCAGGCGTCTTTAGCAGGGGTGTTTGTGGAATGGACGGCAAACCGCGCGCCATCGAGCGATGGCGCTGCGGTTAATGGCGATGACCAAATAGCCGAGCCGAAAACCTGGGTGGCTTCCCACTAGGATTCTGCCACAGTCGGGGTTGTTTCCCTTCGAAACGAGATGTTCCCCCGACTTTCTCTCTCTGCTGGGCTTTTTGCCATCCTTTGTGCGACCGCATTTGGTGCTGGGACGCTTGTTCCCGCCAATCACGCCCGTCAGATGGCGCGGGGGCTGGAGCTGTTCAACTCGGACGTCGCAAAGCTCCTGAGCGATCACTGCCTCGACTGCCACGGTGGAGAGAAGGGGGCGAAAGGCGATCTCGATCTTGCCACGCGCGAGGGATTGTTGATTGGCGGATTGGAAGGACCGGCGGTGGTGCCCGGGAAGGCCAAGGAAAGTTTCCTCATGAAGCTCATCCGGCATGAGGAAGACCCGGCGATGCCGAAAAAGGCGGACAAGCTTCCCGATGCCGCCATTGCAAAGATCGCTGAATGGATCGATCTCGGCGCCCCATATGCAAAGCCGCTGATCGAGGGAAAAGCAGTAGTGCGCGATAAGTCCAAGGTGAGCGAGGCGGACCGGCAGTTCTGGTCGTTTGTACCCCTCGCCAATCCTGAAGTCCCGGTGGTGAAAGATCAGGCATGGTGCCGCACGCTGATCGATCGCTTCATTCGCGCAAAGCAGGAGGAGAAGGGGATTATGCCTAACTCCCTAGTGGACCGCCGCAAACTGGTCCGCCGCGCATACCTCGACCTCCTCGGCCTGCCACCCACGCCCGAGCAGGTGGAGGGTTTTGTCCACGATCCGGCTCCGGATGCCTATGAAAAGCTGCTCGATGAACTGCTCGCCTCACCGCACTACGGAGAGCGCTGGGGACGGCATTGGCTCGATCTCGCGCGCTTCGCGGAGAGCCACGGCTACGAGCAGGACTACGACCGCAAGTTCGCCTATCACTACCGTGATTTCGTCATTCGGGCGCTGAACAACGATCTGCCCTACGACAAATTCGTCCAGTGGCAAATCGCCGGGGATGAGCTGGAACCCGGGAATGCCGAGGCATGGTTTGCGACCGGCTTCCTCGCCGCCGGAACACATGCCACCCAGATCACCGCAAATCAGGCGGAGAAGGAGCGCTACGATGAGCTGGACGATAAAGTCGCCACGATCGGCACCGCCATGCTCGGACTCACCATCGGCTGTGCCCGGTGCCACGATCACAAGTTCGATCCGCTGCCGGACAAGGATTACTATCGGTTGCTCTCGACATTCACCACGACAGTCCGCAGCGACTACGACGTGCCGGTGAATCCTGCGGCGCACAGCGAAAAACATGCGCAGTGGGAGCGGGAGCATGCCCCCTTGGCAGAGGCACTCGCGAAATGGGAGCGGGAAGTTTTGCCTGCCCGGGTCGATGCTTGGCTGAAGGCGCAGCCCACACTACCGGAGCCCGACTGGTTTACTCTGGACGCCGGGAAGCTGTCGGTGAGTGGGCCGTATTACTCCATCACCCAACAGAAGCGGCAGCCGGATGGCTCCCATCTGGTGACGGTCACCGCCGGGACTCCGGATACCTACACCTTCACCACGAAGGTCACGCTCCCCGGCGCCGTGACAGCCATCCGATTGGAGGCCATGGCTGATAAGAGCCTGCCGGGTTATGGTCCCGGATGGTCCGGACGAGGAGGATTCAAGATGGACAGCTTCAGCGTTCGAGCGAAGTCGGCGCAGGTCGAGACGCCTTGGAAGCTTGCGGATGCAAATACGCAGTGGGATCAGCCGGAAGCCACCGGACGGGACATCGCGAAGATCTTCCGCCTGGCAGAGCCTGTGCGGGGGGAGGGAGAGGTGGAGTTGAGGGTCCAGATGAAGTTCGACTCTCACTTCGACCGCCGGAACATCGGGCGTTTCCGCCTCGCGATCAGCACTTCTGCAGAGCCGTCGGTGCACGCGGAAACTGTGTCGCTCGGAGATTTCCTCGCCGCTCGCCGCGCGCTGGAACCCACGGAGCGGAGCCCTGAGCAGGTAACCAAGCTGTCGCGCCTTTACCGTCTCACCGATCCGGAATGGCAAAAGCTCTCCGCTGCCGTACACGAGCATGCCGCGAAAGAGCCGCGCCCGGAGTTGGTCAAAGCACTCGTTTGCAGCGAAGGGCTTCCCGCGGTCAGGCTGCACACACAGGGACCGGACTTCTACGATAAGACCTACTTCCTCAGGCGAGGCGACCTGAATCAGAAGCAAGGCGAGGCGCAGCAGGGCTTCCTGCAGGTGCTCACGCGCGCCCCGGAGGAGCGCTGGCAACTTCCCGCCCCGGAGGGAGCGCGAACCCTCGGAAAACGCGCGGCATTGGCCCGGTGGATCACCGATGTGGAAGCCGGCGCCGGGCATCTGCTGGCCCGAGTCATTGTCAACCGTCTCTGGCAGCATCATCTCGGACGCGGCATCGTGGGCACTCCGAGCGACTTCGGTTCTCAAGGCGAGCGTCCCACCCACCCGGAGCTGCTCGACTGGCTCGCGCAGGAGTTGATCCGGAACGAATGGCGGCTGAAACCGCTGCACAAGCTCATCATGCTCAGCGCCGTGTATCAGCAGGGGAGCGAGTCGAATGAACAGCGCCGTGCACTCGACCCAGATAACACCCTCTGGTGGCACAAACCGCGTCAGCGGCTCGAGGCGGAGATCATTCGCGACTCGATCCTTGCAGTCTCCGGAGCGCTCGACCGGAAGATGCTCGGCCCCGGCACCCTCGATCCCAACATGCGCCGCCGGAGCATCTACTTCACCCTCAAACGCTCCCAGCTCCCGCCAATGCTGGTGACCTTCGACGCCCCGGACACCCTGCAGAGCATGGGCCAGCGCGCGACTACCACCGTCGCGCCCCAGGCGCTGCTGTTGATGAACAATCCGGCCGTGCGCACCGCCGCCAGGAAATGGGCCGAGCGCATCGCCCCCGGAGCGGCGCAATCAGGCGAGGACGCCCTCCGCCGCGTGTATCTTTCCGTGCTCGGACGCGAGCCCGATGAAGACGAACTCACCGCCTCGATTTCGTTCCTCCGTTCGCAGGAGGTTTCGTATGGGGAGGCAGGCAAATCGGAGCCCGCCGAGTTGGCATGGACGGATTTGCTCCATGCAATGCTCGGGCTGAATGAGTTTGTTTATGTGGATTGAGGTGGGGAGGAGGATTGCGGAGCGGGAAGAGTTTGCACGCATTCACGTGCAGGCTGAGCGCTAATTGAAAAAGTTCAAAAGCCCCAAGGCTCAGCGGCTATTTCGAAATTTTGAAACCATTGCGGAGTAACGTGATGATACCCGCAAGCTGCTCTTGTTGGGAAACGTAACTCGTGAGCACGAGTCTTGTACCGCCTGGCATCAGACGAGGCTTCATCCACTCTTCGAGTTTAATGCCAAAAGCAGCAAGCGCGCGACGGATGTCTTCGGGAGTTGCATCGGAATGCAGCTGAAGACCGGCCAATACCTCTGGTGTAACGTGGTGGATCCGCGCCACCCAGTCCTCCTCAATCCAGGTGATATGCTCAACCTGTGGCAATCCCCGGCGAATACTGAAGCGCCGTCCTGAAAGATCGGCAATGTAGAGCAATGCTTCCATGTAGGGAACATTCTTCAATTCCAGCGTGATGCGGGCACCGTATTCCTTTCGGTATCCTTCAGGTGGAAGAAAGGCAGTCAGACCCACCGGAAAAGGTTCGTCCGGATGGCGCTCATTCCAAACCTGGCGAATCGAATCAAGCGCCTGGTCGAAGGTGGCGTCCTTGAGGCTGAGAAGCGGGATCGTCTCAGAGAAAAGGACATCCACTCGTTGGATGGCGGCTGGCGAAGGCGATTGTGCGAATGCGAATGACGCCAGAAATAGCAGGACGAGGATCGTGGATTTCATGGAGGGGGAGAAAGCCCGACTTGTTATTGAGCTGAAAAGCGCACACCCGCTGTTCGTATGTCAAATTTGTAAAGGCTCAACCAGAGAACCTGACCCTGACCAAGCTGATCGAGGAGCATCCGCTTTTTCGTGTCCGGATCCGCAGATGCCAAAAGTTGGTCAAAAATCGCCAAACCCACCTTTTTACCTCGTTTACGCGGCTTTTTACTGCGTGTTGCCACCTTTTCAGTGCGTCTTCTCACCTTTTTGGTGCGTTCACTCGCCTTTTTGGTCCGTTTGCACCGGAAGAAGTGGCAGCACGCACCCACGTTGGTGCGTGCTGCCACATCCGAGGGGCGTCCACACACCGGTTTGGTGAGTTCACTCAGCG
>CBINJX010000256.1:0-6911 GCA_966251085.1 uncultured Verrucomicrobiales bacterium | reverse complement strand
GCCTCAGATCCTTCAGAGCGCAGCTGGGAACTTTACAGTCAAAATTCCTATCAGCTCCACTGGGCCCCTTCAGCTTGGTGGTTCAGGCGCGAGCAGCGTAATTACGCTCGATGGGCCTGTGTCGGGACTCTTTGACATCACGAAAACCGGGTCGAATACATTTCGCTTCGGCACCGTTAGTGACCTCGTACCTTCCGGTAATACGTGGATCGGTGCCTTGACGATCAACGACGGCACTGTCCGGTTCAATAACAACGCTTTTGCTGCACCGACCGCAATCCGCAGCAACCCGGTGGTTTTGAATAGTGCGAGTGCCGTTCTAAGCACGCAGTTCAAGAAGAGCGTTGCCGATGGTGCAATGCCGCCCGCTCCGAGTAACGCCGATCCAAAATCGTCGCTCCGTATTGGAACCTTGAGCGGGAGTGGCGGATTGGTTCTCGCACGACGGGAGGACGGCGCCTCGCTGTTTACCTTCGATAGTGCGGATATCGTAATCACGGCACTGACGGATGGAACGTTCGCCGGTACGGTGCGAAACAAAGCGAATGCCCTTGCGGGTGAGATGGCGGGTGCGGATGACGGCGAATTGGTGGTGCGCGGCGTGGCGAATCAAACCTTCACCGGGACGTTGGACATCAGCAAAGATGTGTTCGTGGGGCGTAGTGCCACGCTGACTCTCTCGGGAACTGCTTCACTCGGCACTCAGGCATCTGGTTCGATCATCCTGAATGGAGGAACATTCCGGCTGGATAACTCCACGGCCAATAATGCAAACCGTCTCCGTGATGCTGACTCCGGCAGCACAGGTCTGGATAGTATTGGCGGCGGAACGTTCTCGCTGATCGGTAATGCTGCGGGAACTCAGGAAACCCTTGGACGTTTGCAGCTCGGGTCGAGTACGAAGGCTCGCTCGGGAGCTTTGACCCTGAACGTTGTTCAACCCGTGGGCAGCACCGGGGGAACGCACCTGCGGTTTCAATCCCTGGCTCGACATGACGGAGGGACTCCGTTCAACACAGTTAACTTCAGCGCGACTGACAGCAATGGTCAGGTGCTGAATCTCGGGCAGGGCGGGACGAACGCTCCCCGGATCAGCTTCGCATCAAATCCTGCCACTGGAGCTGGCGGGTTGCTCGTGAACAGTAACATTACGGTTACCGGAAGCGGGATAGGCTGGGCGACGGTTTCCCGCACTGACAGCAACGGCGGCCCGGACATGGATTTTGCCACGGTCGGAATCAATGGAGTCACTGCGGTGGCCACACAGGCGGGCTTTACCGGTTCGGGTATAAACACGAACGTGCGCGTGACTTCGAACACAACCCTCAATGCGGGAGGAGTTACGAACGCTGCATCAGTGAAGCTTGCACCGACCAGCGCAGGCCAGCAGTTGACATTGTCCAGCGGAGGCCAGCTCAGCACGAATGCGTTCCTCCTGGCGGGAAGCCACGACTTCACCATCGCAGCTTCAGGGGCGAGCAGTATTTCCGGAAATGCGCCGCGATACTTCCATGTTCAGGAGGCAACATTGACCGTGAGCGCGCCAGTGACCGGCGCTTCTCAGCCGATCGTAAAAGCTGGCGCAGGGACACTGGCGCTGACAGCTGCAAACAATGTCACACTCGTCCAGCCGACGGTGATTAACGAAGGTGTCCTTCGGGCCACTCCAGGGAGTAGCTTGCCAGGAGGAGATGTGCGCCTTCGCGGCGGCATTCTCGAACTGCAGGGAGACGGCGTTTCTCCCACGACGTTCACACGGCAGATTGGCACGGGGGCGAACCGCATCAATTGGGCGGATCCAACGGTAAATGAGGATCGTGGAAGCGGCGGTTTCTCCGCCATTGGCAGTGATGCAAATGTGACGATCAGCGGATTTGCCGGTGAATCGACGATCTCCTGGGAAGACACCGGTTTTGTAGAAAGCGGACACGCGCTTACCTTCGGAAGTCGCAGTGCCGATCGCGTAGTGAATTGGATTTCGAATCTGGGGCTGACGACTAGTGATCCTGCTTATCCGGGAACGAATACCGACGGCACGCTTGCGAGCACGGCTCCAAACTATGACGCGCGGGAGATTCGGGTGTATGACAATCCGGCGGTCACGACAGACCGCGCGCGTATCAGTGGTGCGATCTCCGGATCAATGCACGACGACTTGCTCAAGACCGGGGCCGGTCTCTTGGAATTGAGCGGTACCAACACCTATCTGGGCGCCACTTTAGTTCATGAAGGAACACTCCTCGTGAACGGCTCCACCGAGAGTTTTCTTACCGATGTGTATCCTGGGGCCACCTTGGGCGGTCGCGGCAGTGTGCGCAGTGTGCGCGTACAGGCAGGCGCCACACTCGCTCCCGGCGAACTCGCTGGTTTAACGGGGCAGACGAGTGCGTTTACGATCAACGGTGATCTGAGCTTTACGGGCGGAAGTTCCAAGCTGCAGTTCGAACTCGGATTGGGAAGCTACGATCAACTCAAGGTAAACGGAGCTGTTTCCCTCGATGGCGCCGATTTGATTGGGTCACTCCTGGAAGACTTCCTCGGTGCACCGGACGATCTCTTCTTCCTGATCATCAATGACGGACTCGATCCTGTGCAGGGGCAATTTGCCCAAGGTTCATCGATCAGTCTTGGCGGCCAGGCGTTTGAGATCAGCTACTTTGGTGACTCCACTACCGAGAGCTTCACGGGTGGTAATGATGTTGTACTCCGCGCGATTCCCGAGCCTGCAACTGCTTTGCTGCTCGGGAGCGGCTTGCTCCTGCTAGGCGGGCGCAGACGCCGGACTCGCAGGTAATTGCCTTCAAATGAAACCCGGCGGTAAGGGGGCGCCCACCGCCGGGATTTTCAGTGTAATCAGCCTTGGCCAAAGAGCGCCCAGCAGATCGACACTGATGCTACAACGGCGACGGTATCGGCAATGAGGCCTGCGGCAATGGCATGGCGGGTTTGGCGGATTGCAACTGCGCCGAAATAAACGGCAAGCACGTAGAAAGTCGTTTCCGTGCTGCCATAGATTGTAGCCGCCATGCGGCTAACAATCGTATCCGGACCAAGACGATTGATTAGCTCCACAAAAACGCCCTGAGTGGCGCTGCCGCTGAGCGGGCGTAAGAGGACCATGGGTAGCAAATCGACCGGGAAATGAATCTCAGCGAGCACTCCTCCTAAAGCACGTGTCATCGCGTCAATCACCCCTGCGTCGCGCAGCAGTCGGATCGCGACGAGCATCGCGACGAGATAGGGGATGACTCGCATGGCAGTGCCGAAAGCTTCCTTTGCGCCTTCCACGAACTGCTCATAAACCTTCACCCCCCGGAGGGCAGCGTAGAGTGGGAAAAAGGAGAGTAGAAACGGGACAGCGAGGATCGCAATCGAGTAAAGAACGCGAATCGGGGTGGAGCGTCCCTGAAGATCCGCTGGCGCGGGGGGAGTGGTGATACCAAAAGGCGCCAGAGCCTCACGCATCGGTTCGGCGAATGCAAGCAGGGCAAACATCGCGGCGAATGCCGCGAGGAATAACCAAAGGCATATCTGGCGTCCCCATGTGAGTGGGCGTATCTCGATCTTTTCAACGGCAACCATGTTATCACCGGCAGCCTCGACTGCATGGTCCGGGCGAACTGCCTCAACTGAAGTCTCCTGGACTCGGAAGATTGGAAGCTTCTCCAAGAGCTTTGCCGCTGTGACGCCGGCAGCTGCGGCACAGACCGTGGCAAGGAAAGCGGAAGGAACAATGGCGGTAGGGTTAGTCGATCCGGCTACCGCGAGAAGGCCGATGGCAGTAGTTGGAATCAGCTGAATTGACGCTGTATTCAGCGTCAGAAAAGTGCACATCGCATTGGTCGCAACGCCCGGGCGCGGGTTCAGGCGCTCCAAGTGAGCCATGGCGCGTAGCCCCAGCGGTGTGGCTGCATTGCCGAGGCCGAGCATATTTGCCGCCATGTTCATCACCATGGCGCCCATTGCGGGATGATCAGGAGGGACCTCAGGGAAAAGCCGGCGCATTGCGGGTCTCAATGCCCTTGCGAGCATCTGAACCAGGCCGCTCTGCTCCGCGAGGCGCATGACGCCCAGCCAGATCGACCAGATGCCGATCAGCGGAAGAGCAATCTTCATCACGGCCGTTTCCGCAGTCTCGAATGCTCCCTTGGTCATATCCGGCAGCTTCCCGGTGAACCCACCCACTAGGACTGCGAGGAGGAGGAAGGAGAGCCAGATCCAGTTGAGCATGGCCGCGAAGGATGGGGCCGACGGGGGGACCGATGCAAGTTGCAGCGCGCAAAACGGAGGCGAAAGCCGGGCCTTTTTTGCCGAATGCGGCTCTATGACGCACCGTGGTACTTCCCAAACCGAAATCGCGTGCTACGCTCCGCCTTCCACTTTTGGAGTTGACCGGTGTGGAACCGTGCATTTGAAGCCGTCCGCGCGACAGTCGCTCCCGAGTTTAACCTGTCTTTCAACCAACCGTAATGGCCATCAGCAGCATCATCCCGCCCGAGCGCCTCGAGCGCATTGAATTCTCAAACGACGAGATTGCCCGCTATTCGCGGCACCTCATTATGCCCGAGGTCACGCTGGAAGGACAGAAGCGGCTCAAGGCGGCGAGCGTGCTCTGCATCGGAACCGGTGGACTCGGCTCACCGATTGCCCTCTACCTGGCTGCCGCTGGTATTGGCCGGCTCGGGTTGGTCGATGGGGATACGGTCGATTTCTCCAACCTGCAGCGTCAGATTCTCCACGGCACAAAGGATGTCGGCCGGAAAAAGCTCAATTCGGCTCGCGACAGCATCCGTGAAGTAAACCCGAATGTGCAGGTAGACCTCTACGACACGTTCTTCACGGCCGAGAATGCGCGCCAGATTGCTGAGCCGTATGACGTGATCATCGACGGCACCGACAATTTCCCTACGCGCTACTGCTCCAATGACGTCTCGGTCTTCCTCAAGAAGCCGAATGTCTATGGCTCCATCTTCCGCTTCGACGGCCAGTGCACCGTCTTCGCACCGCATCTCGGTGGACCGTGCTATCGCTGTATGTTCCCCGAGCCGCCGCCACCAGGGATGGTTCCGAGCTGCGCCGAGGGTGGTGTGCTCGGCGTGCTGCCCGGCATCATCGGTGTCATGCAGGCGATTGAGGCGATCAAGCTGATCATGGGCATCGGCGATCCGCTGATTGGCCGTCTCGTGAACTTCGACGCGCTCAAGATGAAGTACCGCGAGTTCAAGCTGCGGCGCGATCCGAAGTGCCCAGTCTGCGGTGATAATCCGACGATTACCGAGTTGGTCGATTACGACCAGTTCTGCGGCATTCCGCAGGCCAAAGCCGCAGAGGAAGAAGAGGCCAGCGTGCCGCACATTGGCGCCACCGACCTCAAGGCAAAGTTCGACCGCGGCGAGAAGTTCGTCCTTCTCGATGTGCGCGAGCCCTTTGAATACGACATCTGCCGCATTCCAGGTTCCCGGCTCATCCCGCTGGGGCAGCTGCCGTCGCGCATGAGCGAACTCGACAGCGCCGATGAGATCATTCTCCAGTGCAAGACCGGCGCTCGCTCGGCCCGCGCACTGAAGCTCCTGCAGGAAGCCGGCTTCGGGAAACTCGCGAACCTCGAGGGCGGAATCCACGCCTGGAGTGAGCAGGTGGACTCGACGGTTCCGAAGTACTAATCGAATTCTCTACGCCAACGGGCGGACGTGAGGCTTGCTTGCCTTTGCGTCCGCCCGTTTTTATTTCCGCAATGAATCGCGAACGCATCGCTCCCGCCCTCGGCAAAATTTCGAGTGGCCTTTACATCGCCACCGCCACGATTGACGGATCCCCCGTAGGAATGCTCTGCAGCTTTGTCGAACAGGCTGGATTCGAGCCCCCCATGGTTTCGCTGGCCATCGCTCCCGGTCGGCCGATTTCCCCAGCGTTGGAGAGCGGAGTGCCGTTTGCCCTGCATGTGCTGAGCAAGGAAAACAACGACTTGCTGAAATCTTTTGCCCGTGGCGGCACCCCGGAATCCTTCATGGGCCATGCACTCGTCGAGAACGAGTACGGGCTGCCGGTCTTTGCCGAGGCTTGGGCATATCTGATCGCACGCGTCGTAGGGCAGTTGCCGGCGGGGGATCATATTCTTTACCTCGCTGAAGTGATCGACGGAGCGCTCCAGCACGAAGGGCAACAGGCCAGCACACGGGTGCGGGCTAACGGCTTTGGATACTGAGATGGTAGCCAAGGAACTGCTCGATCTTCTCTGCTGCCCCGAGACGCATCAGCCGCTCAGGGCGGCAACAGCAGAGGAATTGGCCGCGGTGAACCGTCCGGGCGTGCTGAATCGTGCGGGGCAGGGGCCTCAGCAAGTCGTGCCGGACGGCTTGGTACGGGAGGACGGCGCAATCTTTTATCCCGTTTGGGATAATATTCCGTGCCTGCTCATTGAAGAGGGAATCCTGCTGAAAGGGCAGACCAGCGCGATTTGAGAAGTTTGCAAAGGTCTGTGGCGCTCAGACTTTTGTTCACCAAGAGGGGTGCCGAAAAGCGGCGCTCACCGTTGCACATTCTCCAAGCTCCACTATATACCGTCCCCGCATGCCGACCGACCTTGTAGAGCCGATTGGCCTCAAAAAAGGCAGACACCTTGACGATCTCGATCATCCCTCTGTTGACGAGGGCGAGTACAAGCCGGTGCTCAAGCGATTGCAGCTTCGGCTACTCGAGTATCAACGTGCTCTGAGCGAGACGAAGCGCTCGTTGATCATCATTTTCGAAGGCCCTGATGCCGCGGGAAAGGGAGGTGCGATCAAGCGTGTCGTCGAGCGGTTGGATCCCCGATTGATCCGGGTTCACTCGATCGTGAAGCCGACCCAGGAGGAGTACCAGCATCACTACCTCTGGCGCTTCTGGAACAAACTTCCTCCATACGGACAGCT
>CBINJX010000255.1:0-6921 GCA_966251085.1 uncultured Verrucomicrobiales bacterium | reverse complement strand
CGATGGTGATCACTTCGAAGAACCCGAAGGGCAAGCGCCTGGTCTCGTTGAAGGTGAACGACCGGGAAGTGAAGGATGACGACCGAATCACGATTGCAGGCTGTGAGCGTGATGGGGAACCGCTGGATATGGTTTGCCGACTGCGCGGAGCGCACGATGTGCGTTACGCACCTCAGAGCATTCATGAAGCGATGCTCGCGTACTTGAAAAAGAACCCGGTCATTACCGCTCAACGCAGCGGGCGATGCACCGCGACTGATCTGCCGGGCACCGTCTTCAGCCAGGACGCTATTCTCACCGGGAGCACAAACGCCGTACCTCCCGCAATCCGCAAAGCCTGAGCTTCTCTCAACCGCGGCAAGCTGACTTGATGAACGCGGGAGCTGCAACCGAACATCATATCCTGATGGTGAACCGTGGTTCGGGCGGCATCACCGTTGCGGCTCAGGTGTCACCTCCTGCCACAGCTCTACTGGCAGGAAATGTTTAACCGGACGTGCGTGACACATCTCACGTTATGAAAACACAACCCTCTCAGGGTGCAGGTTGGGTGGCAATCCAGCTTGGACTTATGACCGCTCAGCTCCTGTCAGTTTACGTAAAGCGGAAGCAGTGGCCGGCGCCCGCCTCAGGTGTCACAGGTGCGGCCCTCGTGGCAGCCGCCGCTGCTTACGGATTACCGAGAACGCGCTCTCTCGGTCGAAACCGCACTCCGCTGCCCGAACCGAAGGTAGACGGCGAACTGGTGACCACTGGCATCTACGCACACGTTCCGGCACCCGCTCTACGCCAGCGTAATGGCAGCCAGTTTTGGGTGGGCGCTCCTTTGGCGGAGTTGGCCCGCACTGCTCCTCGCAGCAGTGCAGGCCCTCTTCCTGCGCGAGAAAGCGAAAAACGAGGAAAAGCGCTTATCCACCCGTTTTCCAGACTACGCCGGTTACACCAGCCGTGTTCCGCGGTTTCTGCCGCATCTCCTCTCACGACCCGAACAAATCCAAAATCTTTAACCCACACATTCCTATGTATCTCAAACGCTACTTCGTAGAAGGCCTGGCCCACGCCTCGTACCTCTTCGGTGCAAATGGTGAGGCCGCCGTCGTCGATCCGAAACGCGACGTCGATGACTATATCGCCGACGCCGAGCGCGAAGGGCTCCGCATTGTTGTGATCTTCAACAGCCATCCGCATGCGGACTTCGCCTCGGGGTTTATCGAGCTTGCTCAGCGCACTGGTGCGAAGATCTACGTTTCCCATCTTGCGCCGGTGACGTACGAACACGTCGATGGCCGAGACAAGAATCGGGTCCAGATTGGCAGCCTTGAGGTCGAGCTGCTCGAAACACCCGGGCATTCGCCTGACAGTCTCTCTTTCCTTGCATATGAGAACGGCCGGCCGGAAGCGATCTTCACCGGCGATCTCCTTTTCGTAAACGACGTAGGCCGGCCGGACCTGAGGGACGCCGACGAAGATCCTTCCGCTCTGGCGGCAAAGCTTTACGACTCTCTCTTCAGCAAAATCCTGAGTCTTCCCGACGCTGTGAAAATCTACCCCGCCCACGGTGCAGGCTCACTTTGCGGCCGGGCAATCTCATCTGCGCCATTCTCGCTGGTCGGGCAGGAGCGCCAGTTTAACTGGGCTATGCAGCTCAAGGATAAACAGGAGTTTGTAAAGGAGATGACTGCCAACCTTCCCGACCGGCCCGCGTACTTTTCCTATGATGTGGGCGTTAATCTCAAGGGAGCAAGGCCACTGAGTGAGATACCTCCATTGAAAGAACTCGCAGAAGAGGACCTTAAAGAGGCTAGCGCAACCGGAGCGGTAGTCATCGACACCCGACCCGCCTCTGTATTCGGCACCGGCCACTATCCGGGGAGCCTGAACATCGGACTGGGAAGTGCGCTGTTCTCGACATGGGTCGGGTTCATCGTTCCGGGAGGGACACCAATCATGCTGGTCGTAGACTCGCCTGCAAATGCTGAAAGAGCACGGCTGGAGCTGGCGCGAATCGGATTTGACAGCGTAGTTGGCTATATTGAAGCCGATACTCTTACGGAAATAACACAGCTCTCACAGCTCAGCGTCTGCGATCTCAAGGCAGAGCAAAAGCGCGGCGAAGCTCCCGTGGTTCTGGATGTCCGCACGCCAGGCGAGTGGACGAAGCTCCACATTGACGGAGCGCTTCACATCCCCCTCCCCACGCTTCCCAAGCGTCTGAATGAGCTTCCAAAGCAACAGCCCGTAGCAGTTGTGTGCGGCAGCGGTTATCGCTCTTCGATTGCGGCAAGTCTTCTCCAGGCCCATGGCTTTCGAGAACTCCAGAACGTGATGGGCGGCATGTCTGCATATGAAGAGACGAAATGCCCAAACTTTGAACCGGCCGGACTGGTGTTCCAGGGCTCCGGGATCTGAAACGCGGAATCCTCACCATTCTAGTCCAATGAAACGCCGTCACCTCATCGCGCTCCCCAGCGCAATCTGTCTTCTAAGCCTAACCCTCGCCATACCAGCGGAACGCACCTCAGCACAGGCGGCTGAAAAAGCAGCCGCGGCACAAAACCAACAGCACCGGGTCGTCTTCGAGATCGCCTCGGATGACAAGGAACAGTGGACGGCCCTGCTCAACAATGTGGAGAACCTTCAAAAGGCATTTGGCCCAGGCAAGGTTCAGACCGAAGTAGTTGCGCACGGCAAAGCACTTGGCCTGCTGACAAAGGACAGTCCTGTCGGAGAACGCCTGGAAAGGATCACCGCCACAGGAGTCGTATTCGCTGCATGCGAAAACACGATGAAACGCAAGAACGTCACTAAAGAACAGCTGCTTCCGTCGGCTACCACCACCGACTCCGGCGTGGCAGAAGTGGTGCGCAAACAGGCCGAAGGCTGGGCTTACCTCAAGAGCGGCAGCTAAAACCACCATCCTTAATCCTCAAAGAAAATGCACATTATGAAAAAGAACTGGCTCTTCATCAGTTTCGTCGTCGCCATCATGGGAGCAGCGCTGGTTAACCGGCTCCAGAGCGCCCCGACCCCAGCTCAGGAAGCCGCAGCCGCTCAGCTAGACTGGCTAACAGACGTCAATGCCGCACAGGCGAGATCCCGTGCAGAGAAGAAGCTCACGCTCATCAACTTCACAGGCTCCGACTGGTGCCCGCCTTGCATGCGACTGCGCAAAGAAGTCTTCTCGCAACCTGAGTTCGCCGAGTATGCGAAAGAAAACCTCGTGCTGCTCGAAGCTGACTTTCCTCGTCGCAAGCAGCTCTCCAGCGCGCAGCAAGCCGCAAACGAGGCCCTCGCACGGAAGTTCGGGATCGAGGCGTTTCCGACGATCGTTGTTTTGAGCCCTGAAGGTAAGGAAGTCGGTCGCCTTGGCTATACTCCAGGCGGACCACAGGCCTTCACCGGAAGAATCGAGCAGTTCCGCAAGTAATCTTGCAGAAACACCGCCACACACGGGTGCTGTAAGACTTGAGTCCGGATCTGTTGCTTCCGGGCTGTATCGAAGACGCCGCAGCCAGGTGTGTCCCGGCCCGAACTGGCAGCGCTCTTTTCCGGTACAGCCGCCAGGTCCGGCTCAATCTACCACCTGTAGTCTGATGCCACCCGATAGTGACTCATCGAAGTTACTCGAAAATAAGAGAGTCGCGCCAAAGTGGGCCAGACTTGCAGTCCGACTGAGTGGAGTTCCGTAGCTCCCTCGCTTTCCGAACACCCTCGCCTCTGTGCACTCCGCCAAGATAGCCGCGGCGCTGCCCGCAACCTCACCGACCCGCTCCAAGGCTATCGCGCATTCCCTGTCATGCCTGCGCCCCGTGTGAGCCGTCTGCGAGACAAAAGCCGCGATGACGGACTGCCAGTTTTCGGCGGAAATTTCATCGAGCAAACCAACGAGCCGTCGTTGCCGCTGCAGTTGATTTGGGTGATAGAGAACGTCGAAGAGGCGCGTTTGAATTTGTTCCTGCGAAACGGGCTCTCGAGTGCCCTGATCCATGGCGAGAAGTGCTAACGCTGCGACAGGCTGGCCACTTTGAAGACTCCCCTTCAATGCATCTGGCTTGCCAGGATTCATGTTGGCAGAGCCCGGCACGGACGTCGGTGCCACCGAGTATCCCACCGCAAACGCCATAACCATCGTTATCACCCAGATGAGGTAAATCCACCGCCCGTTCATACTACCCACTGAAATCAGTTCTCACTCTGATCGTCGAGCGGATAGCGCAGGAGGGCGCATTGGATATTTACGGCAGCATCAACTTCACTAGAGCGTCCCTCCGGCCGCTGAATTCAATACGGCAAACAACTTCATGCTGATTGTTGTATGCGCGTGCCTGTCCAGGTGAGCCGCGGACATTTTTTAAAATCGTAAAACGCTTTACCTGGCCATACGTTTCCAATCCGGCAATAGGAAAGCCCGTACGCACCACAAGATGCAACAGACCTTCCGCGTCAATGGTCCACAAGCCGATGCTATTCGAACGGTTGACGCCTTTGCCTGCCAAATTCGCCACAAATAGCGGTCCGTTGTTCTCACCGTCAGGCAACGCAACCGAGGTGAAACCTGCAAATACTGCAATTCCAGCCCCCGGGGCAATCCCTCCAACTCTGGCCACCGGCTTGAGTGTCCGGGCAATCGATCTACCACTTTCCACCGTGGCCGTATCAATCGTCGAGAACCATAGGGCAAACTGAGGCTTCTTACCCCGAGCAGAATGCTTCTCGGCTGCCACAAAGGCTACTGCGGCATTCGCGTTGCTCACCGGATCCTTGAAGGAAGTAAATCGAGGCAATGCCCCATCAACCTCAGCAAGGCCTGTCCGGGCAATAGCCACCCAGGCTTCTCCCTCTTTACGGAAAATACCGCTGAAATCCGATTGAGTTGCCTTTCCGGCTCCAGAAGTGAGCCGCCCCATGAAGGTGAGGCCACCTGCATCGTCGAGTGCCGGTAGTCCAAAGGCTGCCCACCGTGCAGGGATGTCCGTCTCATCGAGCAAAATGCTCTCATCCTTCAGGACCACCTCACTTAGATCCCCACCATCAATTCCGACCAAATAGATACCACTGGAACGATCCGTGAAACTCACCCGAACTGCGAGTCCCTGCAATCCTGTCCACCGACCGTGGCCTGTCGATCCGCTCGCTGCGACGAGCGTGGCAATAGTCGAGATGACCTTCTCCCCGTGAGCAGTTCCCAAGGTATCGCGCGAACGGAGGACGATCTTGGGGAGCTTGGAAGAAAGTGCCCATAGCAGCAACGCTTGATCGTCGGCCTTTGATCCACCTCCTTTTTTATACGCCAGTTTCGCTACCGCAAATAACACCCCATCTGGAGCAAGCCCAAAGGAGGTGAATACCCGTACCGAACCTCCGCCTTCTTCGGCGGAAACTTCTGTCACTCCCGTTCGCCCGATAAGCTCCAGACCAGTTTCCGCTGAGAACCGACAAACCACATTCCGGGTTGTGCGCTTTACATCCGTGCCGCCAATCGTGGCTTGGAATGCCACGACCGTATTCCCCTCCCGTGTTGTAACGGCAATCGGATCGTCGAAGCTGACGATCTTGCTGCCCGGAATCTCCGGCACCGGATCTCCAGCACTGGCAAGCACCTGCACAGAGTTTGTCTGAGGATCATGGAGCAAAATCTTGCGCTGCCTGAGTTTCCCCGCCCGAACGACTGAACTGAACGCCACAAGACCTGAATTCGTGATGCACGGCACGCCGAAGCTCTCCCATATCGCTCCCTCTGGAATGCCTGCTACAATTCCCGCACCTGGAACACCGTCTCCTTCGATCGCCAGCAATTCGCTCTCGGGGGAAACGGGCGAACCATTGATTTGGAAGGATGTTGCCGCCTCATTTCCTGCAGCATCGAACGCAGTGAGGATGACAGGTGTAATACCCGGCAGTACTTCCGTTCCTGGAGCTGGTGATTGCAACACACTAACCACCCCTACGGTATCATTAGTCTCTGCCTGGGCACGATAGTCCGGCAGAGGATCTCCGACCTTCACTCTTAATGGAGCAAACAAACCAGCAATCGTCGGAGCCGTGCTATCCTGAACAACAACCGTGAAAGTTGCCTCCCGCTCATTTCCTGGGACATCTCGCGCCGTCACCGTCACAGGCGTGGAACCTATTGGGAAAGTCAAACCGGTCGGGCGTGAATAGCTCAATGTCACACTTGAAACGCTATCGGTCGCAGACGCGGGAGGATAGTTCACCACTGCACCAGAAGCGCTGGTCGCTTCCACAGTGACATCCATCGGCACGCTGGTGAAAACCGGAGCTGTCGTATCATGGACAATCACATTGAAACTTGTCGCCCGTTCGTTTCCCGCAGCATCTCGCGCCGTCACAGTCACAGGCGTGGAACCAAGCGGAAAAGTCGAACCTCTTGGGCGTGAATAGTTCAGCGTCACAATTGAAACGCTATCGCTCGCCCAGATCAAAGGATAGTTCACCACGTAACCAGAAGCACTTGTCGCCTCCACAGTGACATCCTTTGGCTCGCTGAAGAAGACAGGAGCTGTGGTGTCCTGAACTGTCACATTGAAACGTGCAAAGGACGAGTTGCCGGCAGCGTCGCGTGCAGTCACCGTCACCTGTGTTGTCCCCAGCGCAAACCAACTTCCACGTGAGCGTGAGTACGAGAGCACCACCTCGGAGACCGCGTCACTGGCTGTGGCAGGCGCATACATCACTTGAGCGCCGGAGTTGCTGGTCGCCTCCACGGTGATATCGCTCGAAACGCTTAGGAAGGCCGGCCTCGTCGTATCACTCACTGTCACGATAAACGATGCAGTCGCCTCGTTGCCGGCCGCATCTCTTGCCGTCACATTCACGGGTGTTTCGCCCAGCGCAAAGATGGAACCACTTGGCGTTGAGTAGTCCAAAGCAACCACTCCAACATTATCCGTAACCGCAACT
>CBINJX010000254.1:0-6921 GCA_966251085.1 uncultured Verrucomicrobiales bacterium | reverse complement strand
TCCGGCCTTGTCGATCCTTACAATTCCGTAACCATCACCCTGCGGCGCAGGCTCTGCGCCGTGTGGCAGTACCAGTGTGTACTGGCCCGGACCTTGGAAAGGACGGCGCTTTGCATGGTACTCGGCTCGTCCCAACACTCCGAAAGCCCCGAAGAACGTTTCCCCACGTGCGCCCCAGGAGATGTACACCGAGACTTGGGCCTGGTCGGTGAACTGCTCCATCCAGAGGGAGATGTCGTATTGTACACCGTCGTTGCCAGTGATGATGGCATTATAGCCACCGGAGGGATCGAATTTTCCCTTCAAGGTAAAGTGCTCCGATCCGATACGCACTGAGGCGGTGAACCCGCCCTGTTTTGTCACCGCAACAGATGCCGACCCCCTGGTCGGGAAGTCGAGCGGATCGACATCACCCAGCAA
Organism: uncultured Verrucomicrobiales bacterium; assembly: GCA_966251085.1. Classification (GTDB taxonomy): domain Bacteria; phylum Verrucomicrobiota; class Verrucomicrobiia; order Chthoniobacterales; family Chthoniobacteraceae; genus CBINJX01. The sequence goes on along the minus strand of CBINJX010000254.1, from coordinate 6,501 downwards.
GCCTGTGTAGCTGCCTGCCCGTTCCGGAAATAGATCCCGGCGGAAGACAGCGGTCAGGTTTGTCTGCTCTTCCATTTTAAATGTCAGCGTACGGCTGCTCGAGTAAATGGAGCCGGCCCATTCCGAGAAATGCCATCCGGGTGCAGGCGTAGCCTGGATAGTATATGTACGGCCGACCTGACGACGGCTGCGTCCTTCAAATCCCGGTGTGACTGTTCCCTTTCCAGAGATCTCCACAGGAAGTGGGCGGAACACCGCTTGCGAGAATTGCCGTGTCAACGTGGCTGACTCCTGCCCGTGACTGTCACGCGCCTTCACGCTCACTGTGTTCTCCCCGGGTTTCAGCCCATGTTTCCTGGAGAGGGCAATCCGCCAGCGCCCTTTCGTGGTGAGTGTATTCCACGCACCGCCATTAACGGAGAAAGCAACCTCTGCAATCCGGCGACCAAGGGAGGCATCTGCCATACCAGCCAGAACGACCCCGCCCTCTTTCAGGGAAGCGTTCTGTGCGGGAGCGGTGAGATAAACTCGCGGTTTCGCACGCCGGTTCCTGTCGTCAATCCGGAGGATGAAGCTCTTCTCAACGACGGCATCAGTACTGTCCACCGCCTTTGCACTGAACCGGAACTCCCCACCTTCCTCAGGAACACCGGTAATGACTCCATCAGGGTGCAAGGTAAGCCCAGGCGGCAATGTCCCACCAGCGCCAGCTGTCCATGTCCATAGGACATCTCCCTTTCCTCGGACTGCTCGCAACTGTGTGCGGTAAATGGTTCCCCGTAGCGCTGTGGGCAGCACCTCGGGAGTGATGATCCCGAATCCGGATGGATCCTGGTCGGGTGTGTAGAGCCGGTGCTGAGGGGTGACCACCTGCTCCGCCGTGAACGGCTCACTCCAAAGGAGCGTGATGGCTCCCTTCCCGTCGGTCTCGAGGTATTCGAGGCGAATACTATGGATGCTGCCGGCTGAGGCTGTGATCCATGCACCGTGCTCCGTGGGGCCGGATTCCGACCACTGGTCGATGTGCTGTTCGTCATCAATCCAGAGGCGAACCCCACCGCGGGCTCTGACGAGGAAGACGTAATCCCCCTTCTGTCTCGCGACAAACTGTCCGGTCCAACGGATCGAGACGGGGCCTTTTGGAAGACCCGCAATCGGCGGTTTCTTCGACCATTCAAAGTCGATCGTGGGATCAATCCGAACCACCGGTGTCCCAGCGAGATCAGGACCGGCAAAGTATTCACCCCGGAGCCCCAAACCTGTGCCGAGATCGGGATCGTCAATCCGGACTGCAACCGGCTCCGACTCCGCTGTTAAGCCGGTGTCGTCCGTCACTCGGGCCACGAGATCATGCAATCCTCCGGAACCACCGGACCAGATCACTTCCCATGGCGCACTGGTAGCTTCAGCGACTATTTCACCGTCGAGAAGGAAATCCACGCGGGCCACCATCCCGTCCGCATCACTGGCATCCGCTCGCAGACGGATCGTCGCAGGTGCGGTGAAACTAGCTCCGCGGACCGGCTCCATGAGGCGAACCTTTGGAGCAGCCTGAAGTGCAGTGTTCGCGCCGGGGGAAGGCTTCCCGGCCAACCACGATTCCGGATCATCACCATAGGTGGCGGTTGGAACGCGTTGCAGCGAATATCCCTCCGCCGGGTTCCAGAGTGGCCATGGGCTCTTGTCGTTGTAGCGAACGCGATCAATCGTCACGAACGATAGCGGCTCGAGATCACTCGGTTGACGCAGGGCCACCTCTTCTCCGTTATCCTGGAGAGTACCGGGTGCGTTGCCATAGATCGCAACGGCTTCCGGGATCTCATATTGCTGACGGAACAGCGCAGAATCCCCCTGTACGACGAGAGCGAAACCGTGTGCCGGAATCACCGCTCCTGCCGGGAAGGTAAAGCCTAGGCCGTCCAGCTTCCATCCGTCCAATGCGACCGGAGCCAGCGTGGTGTTCCTGATCTCCACCCACTCCGGAGCGGCTCCCAACGGGCGGTAATGAATCTCCGTGATTTGAAGTGCTGAGGCGAGCGGCTCCGAGTTTACACTCCCGAACGTCGGCTCTGCCGCGGCCGGGAACTGTTCTTCTCCCCTGCTATTGATCCAGCGCGCGAACGACACACCCTCACGTGCTGCACCGAAATTGAAGCCGTGAACATAACCGGTCGGTATGCCCGCATGATCAGCCGAGAGGAGCCACACACCTTCTCCCGTGGCCTCAAAGACCAATAAGCCCTCTGGTCCCCGAGATGCCGTGAAGTCCTGAGTAGTGAACACCGCATAGCCGCCGGGCGGGAGCACTGTGCCCGTCGGCATCACAAACCGCCGTGGATGGGTAAGTTCATCGGTCAACAGCCATCCGGAAATATCGGCCGGCTCCGTGCCCGCATTGAAAAGCTCCACCTGCTGGAGCCCCGACGCAGTGCGGGGGAGGATTTCATTGATGACCACTTGCGGACGCGAAAGCGGGGCGGGATCTGCCGCTCCGGGCGATCCGCCGCGATAAGTGCTCGCGCGCCAGTTGTCGCCGTCGCTCTGATCGCGTCCGCGTTTGAAAACGATTGAAAAGCCGAGTCCATCAGCCACAACAGGCCACGGCGCGCTGTCGCCGTATGTAAGGGAGAGCACCAGATATTCGTCCGGAGTCGTCAGCGTCAGCCGCTCACCCGCGTTGTCCAGGCGCCCCGTATATACCCCGGCATAGGAGACATTTGGATACGCCTCCGCAAAGCGCGCCGCATTGCGCACCAGCACCAGATAACCTCCCGGAGCGAGAGTGGCGCCATTCGGAAACTGATATGAAATTCCGGATAGGAATTTAAAACCGCTCAGGTCGAGCGTGGTCGCTCCGGAATTGTGCAACTCAATGAATTCATACTCCTCCCCAAGAATCGCTCCGACCGGAGCGGGGTTGTAATGCAACTCGCTGATTCGCAATCCGGAGTAGTCGCTGCCGATGGCATACTCCGCTTCCGCGAGCGGACTCCACATGTCGCCGTCTTTCACCCGTGCGCGGATGTGGGTCTTCTGGGCGAGAACGATGGGACCGCCAAAGACCTGTGCACTGGATGAAACCGCGCCACCGGGTTGCCTCGGGTCGCTACCATCGGTGGTGTAATAGATCGTTCCTGTCTCGTTCGGATTGCTGAGTCGCACTGCGTCGCGAACGGTGAGCAGCGCGGAGTTGGGCGAAAATTCCGGCGCGGCAAATGAGGGGAAGAGATTCGCCTCGCGGAACTGCTGGAGCACGATTGCGGATCGCGCCGGGAAGTAATCCTGAAGCAGATGCTCGTTACACGCCGCCAGCCAGTCTTCTCGACGGAACGGATTCTTGCGGCGCTCGGGATTCGCATCGCCCCAACGAGCCGACTCACCTACCACAGCGCGATCGATCTCCTGCATACGCGCCTTGAACCGCTCGGTACATGCCTCCGGGGTTAAAACGCCATTTCCTGTGAAGTGTTTCTGAAGACGGTCGGCAACCCGCAACCGGAACTCCGGATTGAGTCGCATCGCCTGCCAGAAATGCCACGGGTTCACTCCCGCCGGATCCGCGAAACGGTCGGTGACATCCACCGGCTCGTCCTCGAGCAGATCGTCCTCTTTGTATGCGAGAGCGAACTCGAAATCGTGTACGAAGAACCGAAAACCGAAGTCCCCTTCCCGGTGGCGGATCGCCGACCAGTTGTTCTGTCCGCCACCACCATGCGGATTGTCCTGAGCGCCCGCATAGAGCCCCACGATCATGTAGTCGATCAGGTTATCGATATCCAGCAGCCGCTCGTAAGCGGAGTTGCGGGTACCGTCCGGATTGAGCCCCTGCACCCGGAAATAATCCGCATCATTGGTGAACCCACGTGCCCCCATTTCGCATAGCCGGCGCCATGCAGCGAAGGTGCCATCGCTGGCCATCGTCTGTCCGCCATCATTGTCGTATTTGATCCAGTCGTAGTCCTCCTCCTCCCCACCGAAATACGAGACGCCATACGAGGCCTCGGGTTTCTCCTGCGTGTTGTAGAGCCCCCAGTACTGGCCATTGATATACAGGTGAAAGAAGTCTCCGCGCGTTGCGGGATGCCCCATCGCGGCCTGAGTATCGCGGGAGAACTGGTCCCGGATGAATTCGGTCTTTTCGTCGATCCAGAAATGCCAGGAGTTCGTCTGCGCGCAACGCAGGTCCACCTTGTCGAAGCGTCGAGCGCCGGATGGACCGAATACCGGATACTCCAGCTCCGCTGCCCCGTACTGACGCCGGAAAACAAAGTGAAAAGAATGCTTCGGATTGAGTGGATCACGACTCGCACCACCACGGATGCGGACACCACCATCCACCTGAAATCCCGCCTGCCCATCCGGATCGATCCACTCGAGCGACATCGGCCTCTCCCACGCCTCCCCTTTCCTTCCTGGATTTGCGTAGATGCCGGTGGCATCGCTGAACATGTCCTTCAAGTCCATCACGAGGGACAAGGAAGGGATGGTCTTCAGGTCATTCTGGATCTCGTTCCGAACCCCGGGCGCTTTCACAATGTCGGGGTCCATCCCGTAATCGACCGCATGTTCCCGTCCCCAGCGCTTCGGCCAGCCTTTGGGCGCGCTCCCATCCAGTGATTGCTTCACGATGTCCGCAGTGAAGAGATAGGTGCGTGTCACCACTGGAGACGGAAGCTGAGGCTCCTTCACCGCGACCGCCCGAACGACTGTCGTGCGGCTGATCGAGATCGGGCCACGATACACCTGCCCGTGCGAAGCGGTCGGCGCCGAGCCATCCAACGTATAGCGGATCACCGCGCCATCTGTGGCGCTGCTCATCGAAAGTTTGAAAGGCTGCTGCTGAAAACCGCGGGGCTGATTCAGCACCGGGGCGCTCGTAATCGCGAGCGCATCGATGCGATTTGCCGCCCCCGGGGTGGGATGGAGCAGAAAGTTCCCCAACCGGTCATAGGAGACATCCGGAATCTGTGCGGGAAAAGGCGCGAACTTATCCTCCACAACGCCATCCGGACGCACCAGCGCCAGGTACTCGCCATCCTGATCGAGATTGAAGCTCGTATGGAGGGTATTGCCCGCCATGGTGCGATTCTTGCCCGACGCAAAGACTACCAAGTAACCGCCCGGACTGATCTCGACTGCGGGAAAGGTCCATTTTCCCGGCTCTGATTCATCATCGGTAAGATGCCAGCCCCCGAGATTTACAGGCGCCGAACTGCTGTTGTGCAACTCGATCCAATCCGAGTACTCGCCGTCCTCATCGGCAACCGCATAATGCGCCGCCGCCATGATCTCACTGATCTGGAGCTGAGGCCCTTCGGCGGAAAACGAGAAAACGCGGCTGCAAAGAACCGCAGTTAACACACAGAGGAAAACCAGCCCCCCACGTGCAGAAGAGGTGATAAACTTATCTCGCACAGCGGCGCATCCTATGACGCCGCGTGTACATGACAAGCATTTCGCGTTGCAGATTTGTAATCTTGGGAGTGAGGGGAAAGATGGTCGCTCATCACAGCTCACCCTCAGAGATTCCAATGATCTTCATCAGCGCGCGCTGAAGGCCGATCTTCAGGCTGCGATTGCCGTGAATCGGAATCGACGGACGCTCCACACGGCCATCCTTGACGTAAATGTGATGGCTTCCGTTTACGCGAGCCAACCGCCATCCCTTCTCCTCTGCCAGTCTGGCCAACCGCTTCCCACTGACGGCCTTCATACGGCCACTTCAAGCACCTCCTGGTTTGCGGCCTCAATCCCCTCCTCGCCTGCCGCCAGCCAACCTTCGACCGCCTCGCGCAGGTTTGCGAGCAACTCCTCTTTTGTGTCGCCCTGAGTCATGCAGCCGGGCAACGCGGGAACCTCGGCCCAGAACCCGCCTTCTTCGGCCTCATGAATGATCGCACGCAGTTTCATACCGTACGTTAAACTCAGCCGCACCCGAATGGAAGGCGCGGTTTCGGACCTGCATGACGCGCAAGCGCAAGTCGTCCGCGCGATGAAGCTTGGAGGTACTTTGGATAAAGGCTCACTCCAGTGATGGCGCCACGGTAAATCACGGTCCGCCCGGCATCTCCAGAGATGGAATGTGCATCTCTGAAAGGAGATCCGCGGGTTATCTTTGTCCCCGCTGCATCTCTTTCTACAGATGGAGCAACTATTGTGATGCATGGCCGCTCAATCGTGATGCGTAGCGCATTAAGGGAAAGGGAGTGGCGGGTTATCTTTGTGCGTCGCGCATAAATACTGACGAAAAATCGTCCGTATTTTCTCTCAAAGTTGAAAAATAGAGACGGAAAATCAGCCGTATCTTGCCGAAATCCGCAAAATAGGACTGAAAAATCAGCCGCAGTTTTCCGAAAATCGAAAAATACGGATGAAAAATCGTCCGCAACTGTTCGCGAGCGCCAAAGTACTGGAGGAAAATCGTCCGCAAGTTATCGCCCGGAGATAACTACTGATGGAAAATCAGCCGTATCTCACCTGCTTCCGGGTGCAAAGGGGGCA
>CBINJX010000253.1:0-6924 GCA_966251085.1 uncultured Verrucomicrobiales bacterium | reverse complement strand
CGGCGCAGTGTCAGAGCGTCGCTGTGAAAAGGGTCCACAGCAATGTGCGGTGGCAGGTACGTAAACTGAGGGCCTGTTCCGGGGTCTGTATGCGTGCGCACCACCACGGTGAGGGACGGTGTATCCAAGTGGAAGAGTGAGTGGACATACCCCTGACCCGAAACAATTGGCACCGTACTGCCGGTCTCCAGGAGCTGTGTACTTGTCATCTTCAACTGGCCCACCCGGAGATGCGCTGAGACCGATTCCGCATCGTCAAAGTCGAAGAGCGAATGGATGCTCGATCCGGCGAGCACATGGAAGGCTCCGGAGAACATGTGCTGATGGATATCGGTCGTACCCTCCAGCCAGAAGAGAACCTGAATGTAAAATCTCGGGTCGTCATAGACCACCAGTTCAGGCTGACCAAAGCCCGAGGTGGTCTGAAATGGCTGCTCATCATTGAGCAGGAACTCCCGGATGAGCTCCGCGACATCCACGTGTTCCGCCGGAGGCTGTTCCTCGAGTGCGGTCACGGCGATCTCGGGAAAAGCGGCGAGCGAGAAGTTCTGCTGTTTCCACCGAGCCAACACAGTCCGTCCCAGCTCTAGAAAAAAGGAGTTCATGAATCCTTTTCAGGGAAGTCGAAAAAGCGAACAAGAATCATTCGTTCGGTCAGCCAGAGCAGCGGTTTGACCGTTTCCCCATCCTGTAGAGTCGAAACAGGTCGCCACTAACGGCAAGCACGAGAGCGAAGCGATGCTGATGCGTCGCTGGTCTGATGGCGCCTCCCGCCCTCGCGGTCGGAATTTTTTTTAAAATGGTACTACCCTGCAAGCCATACGGGCCCAGAGGATTACAATCCTTCTTTATACCTTCGCGTCGAGGTACTTACGATTTTTCGAACACTTCATGTGGAGGCATGTCCCACACGACCGACCATGATTTATCCTATCTGGCCACATCTTCGTTCATTGCTTCGCCCCGCTATCGCCGCCGTTCTCGCGGTCGCGCCAGTGGCGGCATCGGCTACCATCGTGAACCCTGATGCGAAGCTCTCCCCGAACGCATCCAACCAACCCCAAGCTTTCAATACGGTCGTCATCGACGCCGGACACGGCGGCCATGACCGCGGCAAGGTCCCCAAAACTGCGGCCCCGGAAAAGGAGCTGACACTCGATGTCGCGCGGCGGCTCCAGAAGGCGCTCGAAGGTAGCAGTCTTCGTACGGTACTTACCCGCACCGACGACACCTTCGTCTCCCTGCCCGACCGGGTAAAGACCGGCAATGCGGAGAAGAACGCAGTCTTTGTCTCCATCCATTTCAATTCAGGTCAACGCCTGGCGGCTCGCGGTTTCGAGACATTCTACACCAGCGCCAAAAGCGCTGACCTCGCCAACAGTCTCCACCAAGCTCTTCTGGCATCTGCTGACACGGAGAACCGTGGCATCAAGCAACGGAGATTCTATGTTTTGCGCTACAGCAAAATCCCGGCGGTACTGTTGGAGTGTGGATTCCTGAGCAATGAGGAGGAGAATCGTACGCTCCTCCAGAATCCAGCTTTCCGCCAACGTGTCGCCGAGAACCTCGCGACAGCCCTGATTTCCAGCTCCAATCAGGTGACCGGAAGCAAGATGGCTTCGCGTAAGGACTGACGCGAAGTTCTTCTCGGTCCTCGGATTACCGCCCCCGAGCCACGTGCTCGCGAGGGCGGTTTTCATTTCTTTTGCCGCTCCCCTTTACCTACCGCGTCTCAGCCCTGTGGATCGACCAAGTTGAGCGGATCCACACCCCAGACGGGCGGCGCAAAATCGAAACTCAGCCGAACTGCGCGCCGAAGTAGCTCGGTGATTTCCGCAATGCGTGCGGGATCTTCGATCTTCCGACCATCGGTATCGGTGATGCAGAAGACATCCCGGGCACGATCGCCGGAGGTGAGGATGGTGGCCTGTTTTACATCAATGCCTGAGGCCACGCAGCCTTCGAGCAGGTAAAACAATAGCCCGATGTGATCCCGAGCATCCACGCGAAGGAGCGTGTGCTCTGCAGAAGAAGTGTTGTCGAAAACAACATCGATCTCTTCACCGGCTTCCGCGTTTGACGGCTCCCCGGAAGGTGCCGTGATAGTAGAGGGAGACGGAATCGCCATGGCAGCCGCCAGCAAGCGAGCAGCATAACGGAGTCGAAGCTCACGAGACTCGGCTTGAACATCTGCCTCGCGCACTTCGAAAATATCCAGAGCCAGGTGATCCTCCCGGGTATAAACCTCCGCGCGCAGGATATCGAATCCGGCCCTGCTCAAGGAGCCAGCAATGTTCATCAGCAATCCCGGACGGTCCCAGGAGCAAACCGCGATCTCGGTCACACCCTCATCCTCCATCCTTCTCCACCTCACCACCGGCGTGGTGGTGGTCGTCTGAGCCTCAGCGATCTGTTCGAAAAGCGCATGGAGTGTGGACAGATGCCATCTCAGGGATTCCGCATCCACCCGGCTCCAGTAGTGCGCGGGCATGCCTCGGAAATGGCTATCCACCTCCTCCGGCCCAAAGACTCGGACAAGCTCATCCCGCATCGTTGCCGCGAGCATTTCCCGATTCTCCCGCGCAATACGGCTCCGCGCATCATCTTGCAAACTCCGCGAGTTTGAAGGGGATGAGACGGGATTTCCGTGAGAGTTTTCGAGGTTGCTTGGCACGAGTGGGCCTTTAGCAGGTTGAATGCCGCGGGGTCAGAGAGGGGGAATCACGCTAGCTCAACACGGCCGAAGTGGCGTGTTTTGGACACGCTGCAAAAGATTGCACTCTAGATTGTGCCGGTCCCCAGACAGCTCCCCTTGATCAGCTTCTCTCCGGCCACCTCCCGGAGAGAATCGCACCGTCATCTGTTTGGTCGCACCGAGTCGTATCGATGCTCGAATCTGCTACTTCTTCAGCAGCTGCACACCGTCAGCAATCACGTATCCATCTGTCTCCTTATTAGAGAGCGTGATCGTGACCGTCTCGCCCTTGCCCAACTTTATCTTGCCCAGAGATTGAGCGCCTGAGGGCTGCTTTTGATTCACTTTCACCGTCTTCGGCTCGCCACCGCGATGTTCGATGGTAACCGGCGCATTCGTGGCGCGATTCGGGTTCGGGGCGAAGTGCAGAACGACTTCGTATTCGCCTGGGTCATTAACTACAGCCGCCCACTTCACACTCATCGCTCCTTTGTCGCTGTTGTTGTCGTGGATATACCCGGAGCCGACTCGTCGGGTCGCCACTTGGCTCCCGGGATTCCATTCGCCCTCTTTCTGTGCCTGCTCGTCATCGAGCACAATGCCCGGGAGCGGAGCGGGAGGTTTGATCTGGGTCGTCGTCTTCGCGGCCCCGGTCCACACGAGGATCTGCTTATCCTCGAGAAGACGCTCGCGGAGCTTTGGATAATCGACCTTTTGCACCGGCACCTGCTCGTCCAGAGCGAAGCTCGCAGCAGTGGCGGCACTTTGCCCGAGAATCATGAAGACCGGCTCCATACGGATGCTCCCGTATGCGATGTGCGTCGCTGATAGTGCCAGCGGAACGAGCAGGTTCTCACACTCCGCTGCTTTTGGAACGATGGAGCGATACGACACGCCATACGGTCCCTTGACTCCCACCTGAACGTCTCCCTCATTCTCCACCTTTCCATCGCGCACGATGCGGCGGCAATTGTGGGAATCCATGTTGTAAGCACCGAGACCGACTGGATCATCCACCATTTCCTGCCAGCGGCAGTTTTTCTCGGTCATCACATACTCACCAATCATTCGGCGCGCCTCGCGAACGTACAGCGCGTGGGGCCATCCGTCTGTGTTCGGGAACTCATCTTTCGGGAGTCCCCACTGCCGCATCTCCGTACGCACGTTTTCGGGAACCCGCTCGTCGGTCGCGAGAAAGGTCAGGAACCCGCGGATATAGTTCTCATGCTCCTTCCAGATCTTCTCGCGGGTGGCGTAGTCGGCTTCCGGGTAGTTGTAGTTGGCGCCGATGAAATCCGTGGAGAACCCGCCGCTATTGTTGATGTCGGTTTTCTCCGGAGTGACCATGTCGATCTTCAGGAAGTTCCGGAGAGTCACCTTCTTTCCTGCGGCTTTCAGCGCATCGAAATAACGTCCGAGCAGTTCGTACTGCTTGGGATCATATCCCGGCGGCGGCTCGATTGGCTTCTTGTTCTCCGGATTCTTGGTGAGGCAGAGACGGAAATTGTAAGCCTGCACGGCATTGTCCCCTGCCCCTGGTTCGCCGAATGGGACATCCTGTACAAAAGGCAGCAATCCGCTCGAAGGATCGCCCGGCTTCACATACGGGTCCACAGCCACCAGGAACTGATGATGCGGGGTCTTCGCACGAATGCCGTTAAGCGTTTCACCGAACTGCTCATTGGCCTCGCGGCCCACCATATACTTCACCCCCGCCTTCGCCATGAGATCGCCTTCGTAGGTGGCATCGATGAAGACTTTGCCGCGAAAGACATCACCGTTCTCCATCGTGATCTCGGTGATCCGGTTACCGTCCTTCTTTACCGAAGCCAGACGCCGCTCCATGTACACAGGCACGCTGTTTTCCTTCAGCAATTCGCGCAGGTTAGCCTCGGCTACACTTGGTTCAAAGGTCCACGCCTCAGCCTTTCCATAGTGCTTTCCGAGGCGCTTGTAGAAGTCGCGGGCAAATCCGCCGATTGCGGCTTTGTTACCGATGTCTGTCCAGCCGAGTCCACCCGAGGTGAGGCCGCCGATATGTTTACCGTGCTCGGTGAGCACGACTTTCTTACCGAGCCTGGCCGCGGTGCAAGCAGCCGAGACCCCGCCCGCAGTGCCACCGAAAACCACAATATCAGATTCCACAACCTCCGCGTGCAGGACCGATGCACAGGCAAGAATCAGGGAGAGGAGAAGTCGCTTTTTCATAGGGAGATACAAAACTGCCGAGAGTCGTCAGAGACGCCCGGCCGTCAAGCATCCCAGCCTGAAAGTTGAGAATTGATGGATGGGCGCCGGCAGATCGAATGAGGTGCCGGCAGAAGAGGTTGAATGGTTTACTGATTACTTGCTCCCCACCTTCACGCGTTCCGATCGTTGGCTGCTCTCCACCAACAGAATCAGGTCAAATCCTGAAGCGAACGTGCACACATTCACGTGTATAATAAACCTCCACAGGCAAAAAGGAGGTTACCTATATGGCTGCACAAGGTGTTCTGAATGGCGTCAATACCGATGATCTAAACAAAACCGTAAACACGATCCGCGGAACGCCGGATATGGGACAATGCCAGTTCCGGGCGCACAACGAATGGATCGATGGCGGAAACAACCACGTACAGGTGAAGGATTTCCATGCCGCCGGGCAGGAGATCACTTCAAGGACGAAGCCGTTCGAGTTTGATGCAGACGAGCCGCCGCTACTGCTCGGCCATGACCGCGGAGCGAATCCGGTCGAGCATCTACTCGGCGCGCTCTCATCCTGCATGACCACCTCGATGGTGTATCATGCCGCCGCGAACGGCATCAAAATTGAGGAACTGGAGTCTGACTTCGAAGGTGACCTGGACCTTCAGGGTTTCCTCGGACTTGCAGATGTTCGCCCGGGTTACCAGGAGATCCGCGCCAACTTCAAAGTGAAGAGCGACGCTCCGGCAGAAAAGCTGGAGAGTTTCACCAAATTTTCTCCCGTGTACGACGTCGTTTCCAAGTCGGTACCGGTGAAGGTGACGATTGAAAAGAAGTGAGCGCGTGACCTGAGCGCCGCCTGTGAGGCATGCGGGCCGTGGAGCAGAAAAAAACTCCGATCACCCGCGGACCTGAATCGCTGACGCGACAGACAGCGTATTTTGTTTGCGCCGGCGAAGCCAGCAGTGGCGACAGCCCCACTCCGGCGCAAACCCGAGCGCCGACTCCAGAAACACCTCCACGTTCGGGAGGTGAATCCTCCCATTCCGTTCTCTACTCACCCGGGCTTACACGGAGCGAAGAATTCGGCATGATACGCTGCGGGCCGTTCAGATATGCCAGATACATGCAGAGCATCTTGTCGTGCTTTTTCTCCTTACGACTGAGATGAAGAAGTTTAAGTAGGGTCTTCATAGGATGCTGGGTAACATCATCCTAATCGCACGATCTGATCTATACGGTTTTACCCCCATGAAAGTCTTCGTGATACACCTCCCGAACCTTTGAGGATAACACCCGCCCAATGCCCTTCTACGTGACGTGCCGCAGCGCCTCAATAGGATTCATTTCGGAAGCGCGGCGGGCAGGATAAAGGCCGAAAAGCACTCCAATTCCTACCGAGATCGCGAAAGCCATCGGGAGCGACCAAGTGACGAGAATGGGTGTCATTCCGCGAATCGACTCCGGAAGCGCAGACATCGCTGACGGAAAGGCCATGCTCAGGAATCCGAGTAGTCCGCGGAACACGGGGCCGCACGCAAGACCACCAATCACTCCCGCCAGGCCACCCGCGGTGGACAGCACGACGGTTTCCACAAGGAACTGCCGGATGATATCCCGCCGTCGCGCCCCGATCGCCCGGCGGATACCGATCTCGCGCGTGCGCTCCGTGACCGTTGCGAGCATGATGTTCATGATGCCGATCCCGCCCACCAGGAGCGAGATCGCAGCGATCATCCCCATCATGGCAATGAAAAGCAGCCGTGTGTTCCGTGCCTGCTGAAGGAGTTCCAGAGGAACGGTCAGTGTATAGTCTTCGTGCGCATGGAAGTACTGCAGGGTGCGGCGGACCAGCTCGGCCGCATCGGAGACATGCTTGGTATTGCCAAGGCTGAGGGTCACTTGGGTTAGAATAGGGACCCCACTCTCGGTCCGCCCATATGGATCGTACACATTCGCCTGCAGCGTGGAGAGCGGGATGTACACATCGCGCGAGAAATCCTGCGCGGCCTTTACCCCCTGAATCGCTACTCCTGCCTCAC
>CBINJX010000252.1:0-7006 GCA_966251085.1 uncultured Verrucomicrobiales bacterium | reverse complement strand
GTGATCGGGCTTTCGATCTATAACCAGCAGAACGGCAATTTCGAATGGAAGCCGGGACCGATCTTTGCGAATATCGTGCTTGCCGACGAGATCAACCGCGCGACGCCGAAAACGCAAAGCGCGCTGCTCGAAGCGATGGCTGAAGAACAGGTCACGGTCGAAGGCGTCTCGCGCGGGCTGCCCGCGCCGTTTATGGTCATCGCGACGCAGAATCCGGCGGAGCATCACGGCACCTATCCGCTTCCCGAATCGCAGCTCGACCGATTTATGCTCAAGCTGCGGGTAGGCTATCCCAGCAAACAGGAGGAGCGACAGATCCTCGACCTCATGGCTACCTCCACGCCGAACCTCGGGGTGCAGGCAGTGACCGATCCGGCGGAGATCATCCGCTCACGCTCCCTCGTCAACTCCATCTATGTGGATGACCGGGTGAAGGATTACATTGTCGATGTGGTCTTCGCGACACGTGAACCGGCCAGCTACCGCATCTCCGGGCTTGATGGAATGATCCGCTATGGAGCCTCTCCTCGTGCGACGATTGCCCTGACCCTCGCCGCTCGTGCCCGAGCATTCCTCTCGGGGCGTGGCTACGTGACGCCACAGGACGTGAAGAGCGTCGGTATGGATGTGCTCCGGCATCGTATCATCATCAGCTATGAGGCTGAAGCTGAGGAGATGACCAGCGAGCAGATCATCGAGAGAGTTTTCCACGGCCTGCCGGTACCGTGATGTGAGGCTGCGCAAACGAGTGCCCACGATAGCATTTGTGAGTCGCGAGCTTTCCTCATGGCAATTCCTCGGAAAGCGGAGCGATTCACCAACCACTGACGACCGTTGACTTCCGCAAAGGACATCCTGAAGAAAATCCGCCGGCTCGAGTTGAAGACCCGGGGAATGGTCGAGGCTGCATTCGCCGGACAATACCGCTCGGTATTCAAAGGACGAGGGATGAACTTCGAGGAGGTGCGCGAATATCAGCCGGGTGACGAGGTCCGGGCGATTGAGTGGAACGTCACGGCCCGGCTTGGCGAGGTGCGCGGCGAAGCATTTGTGAAGAAGTTTACCGAGGAGCGTGAACTCACTGTGATGCTGGTCGTGGATGTCAGCGCCTCGGGAGACTTCGGCAGTGTGAACCTCAGCAAACGTGAACTCGCGGCGGAGGTCGCCTGCCTGTTTGCCTTCAGTGCTATCCGCAACAACGACAAGGTCGGGCTGATCCTCTTTTCCGATCATGTCGAGTTGTTCATCGCGCCGAAGAAAGGTCGCGCGCATACGCTTCGACTGATTCGAGAAATTCTTTTCTTCGAACCAAAGGGCAGGGGAACGAATCCGGCAGACGCATTGAGATATCTCAACCGGGTCGTCCACCGCCGTTCCGTTGCTTTTCTTCTTTCTGATTTTCAGGCGCCGGAGTTTTCGAAGGAACTCTCTGTCACCAGCCAGCGCCACGATCTCATCGCAGTGCGGATTGTCGATCCGCGCGAGGAAGACCTGCCTGACCTTGGGCGTATCACTCTCGAGGACGCGGAGACTGGCGAACAGATCGAGGTTAACACCTCCAGCCGCGCCGTGCGCGCCGCGTATGTAAAAAGGGTGCGCGATCGTGAGGCCATGTGGGACAAGGAGTTCCGGAAACGCCGCATCGATAGCATCCCGCTCAGAACTGATCAGGACTACGTGCCTGCCTTGCGTACTTTTTTCCGCAACCGCGAGCGTCGACTGGCCATCCCCGCATGATTTCGTACTTTCTAGCCGCGATTCAACGCGAGCCGTCCCGGCAGGTCCCGCAAACCCAACCTGCGGCACCAACCGAACCATCGGAACCGCCCTTTTTGAATCCGGAGGATCTGATCCGCGATATCGCGCCTCCCGTTCCGGTGCCGATGCCTGCATGGCAATGGGCGCTGATCATTCTCGGCGCTCTCGCCATCGTCGCCCTGATCGCATGGTTGATCCGTCGCTGGTATCTCAATCGTCCCATTCCACCGCCTCCGACTCCTCGTTCGATTGCATTGCGCGATCTCGAGGCTCTTCGGCCAAAGATCCGGATATTGAATTCCTATGAGTTCAGCATTGCTGTCAGTGATGTACTGAAAACTTACGTGGGACATCAGTATGGACTGCCTGCGCGGGAACAAACCTCGCCGGAGTTTCTGGCGGAAATCGGGCATTCGCCCCGTTTTACCTCGGGAGATCGCCAACTGCTGGCAAAGTTCCTGGAGCAGTCTGACCTGATCAAATTTGCGCGGGTCGAGGCGGATGAACAGGTGAGTGAAGATCTGCTCGCGAGTGCGATGGCATTTGTACACGGAGAACGAGCATGAATTGGGCGCCAATTATATTTGCGCATCCCTGGATTCTCCTCGGATTGCTGCTCCTTCCGGTGCTCGCCTTTCTCAAGGGCGCCCGGGGGGCTGCTGCGGCCGTGAAGTTTTCCTCGCTGCAACCCTTCCATGGTCTCGGTCGCCCGCGCCGGGCGCGTGCTGGATGGTTTCTTCTGAGCCTGCTCCTGGGAGCGCTCGCATTCTTCATCGTTGCTCTCGCCCGGCCTCAGCAGGCAAAGACAATCAATCACGTGGAGGCAAGTGGCATCGACATCATTCTCGCGCTGGATGTCTCCCGCTCTATGCTCGCAGAGGATTTCACGATCGGGATGCAGCGTGCCAATCGCCTCCAAGCGGTGAAGCAGGTGACGGAGAAGTTCATTGATGGGCGTCCGAATGACCGCATCGGCATCGTCGCCTTTGCGGGACAGCCATACCTCGTCAGTCCTCTCACCCTCAACCACGACTGGCTGTTGAAGAATCTAGAGCGACTGCGCATCGGGATGGTGGAAGACGGTACTGCAATTGGCTCGGCAATCGCTTCCGCCGCCAACCGGCTGAAGGATCAGAAGGAGTCAAAGAGCAAGATCATGGTCCTCCTGACTGACGGCGACAACAACGCGGGTCGGGTGACACCTGTCACCGCAGCAGAAGCTGCCCGCGCGCTCGGGATCAAGATCTACACCATTGTCGCAGGTTCACGTGGGTACGCTCCCGTGCCGCTTCAGGATGTTTTCGGACGCACGGTTTACCGGCAGGTGCTGGTGGAGGTCGATGAAGCCAGCATGAAGCAGATTGCCTCGATCGGCGGAGGTCAGTTCTTCCGCGCGACCGATTCCCGATCGCTCGAGCAAATTTTCGAGGAGATCGATAAGCTGGAGAAAACAAAGATCGAGATGAGTGAAAGCCGGGAGGTACGTGAGCTTTTCCCATGGGCACTCGCCGCGGGAGCCGTGCTCCTAGCTTTGTATGTCACCGGTACACAAACCGTTGGAAGGACGCTGCCATGATCGAATTCGGACAGCCTCTCTGGTTCTGGGCGTTCGCCCTGTTTCCGCTGCTGATCGCACTTTTCTTCCGCAATGAAAGTCAGCGAAAGCGACTGCTGCAGAAACTCGTTGCCGCCCGGCTCGCGGACAATCTTGCGGGGGTCGTTAGCCCCACGCGTCGTCGCATTCGGTTTGCCCTGATGCTTCTTGGGTTTGCCTGCGTGATCGTAAGCCTGGCTCAACCCCGGATGGGCTACACCTGGCAGGAGAGAAAGACGCGTGGACGTGACGTTCTCATTGCAGTGGACGTCTCGCGTTCGATGCTCGCCAACGATCTCGCCCCCAACCGCCTCACCCGGGCAAAACTCGCAGCCGAGGATCTGATTACACAGCTCGGTGGTGACCGCGTTGGCTTGATCGCATTCGCAGGAAGTGCCTTTCTCCAGGCGCCGCTGACAGCCGACCACAGTGCCGTCCTCAATTCGCTGCATGAGTTGGATCCGGAGATCATTCCTCGCGGTGGAACGAACATCGCGGACGCAATCCGGACCGCAGTCGAGGCCTTTGGCAAAGGTGAGAGCGACAATCGTGCGCTGGTGATCTTTACGGATGGTGAGGAACTCGATACCGACGGAATCAAGGTCGCCCAGGAGCAGAAAGAGATCGCGAAGATCTTCACAGTAGGTATTGGATCCCCAGAAGGAACCGTCATTGCCCTTCCTGGCCGCGCGGGACAGACCGAATATTTGAAGGATTCCCAGGGGCAGATCGTCAAATCGCGACTTGACGAGGAGCGTCTGCGCACCATTGCGCAAGCCACGGGGGGATTCTACCTTCACTTACAGAACGCCCCCGCCCAGATGCGTCAGCTCGTCAGTGAAGGAATCAGTTCCATGAGCGAAAACGAGATCAATGCCGAGGTCGCCCGCCAGCCGATCGAGCGCTACCAGTGGCCGCTCGCAGCGGGGATGCTGCTGCTGCTTACGTCGATGTTCATCAGCGAACGGAAGAAATTGTCGTCACGTCGAAAGGCGCCGGTTGCCATTGCCGCGATGTGGATGGGAATGATGCTCCCTACGGCGGGACCGCTGCATGCGCAGTCCCCCGCCGAGCTTTCTGAACAGGAGCGGTACAAGGAGGCTCAGGAAGCGTACGAGGAAATGCTCCGGAAGAACCCGGACTCGGACCTTCTCGCCTTCAATCATGGCGCGGCGGCTTACAAGAACAGGGATTTCAAAACAGCGCTGGAGGCCTTCGGAAAGGCGGTCGCCAGTGAAGACCCCAACCTTCGGGCGCGGGCGGAATACAATTTGGGTAACACTCTGTTTCAGCAGGCGACTTCCGCGAAGAAGGAGCCGGACATCAAGACGCTTGAAAGCGCTCTGGCTCATTATGACCAGGCCCGGCAGCTCGATGCGAAGGATGCCAATGCGCAGCACAATTATGAGGTGACCAAGCAGCTGATCGAGCAGCTCAAGCAACAACAAGAGCAGCAGCAGAAGGAAGAGCAGGATAAGAAAGAAGAGGAACAGGACAAGAAGGACCAGCAAGAGCAGCAGCAGTCGCAGGGCGGTAAGGACGACAAGGATCAGAAGAAAGAGGATCAGCAGCAATCCAAGGGCAACCAGCAGGATAAACAGAAGAACCAGAAGTACGGCGATAAAAACGAACAGCAGCAGCAAGGACAAGGACAGCAGGACAAGCAGCAGTCCGAGAGTGGTAAGCCGAACGAGCAACAGCAGGGGGAGAAAGGCGACCAGGAGAAGCAGGACTCCGAAGGCGCTCAGAAAAACCCTCGTGACGAAAAGCAGAAGTCCGAGAACCAGCAGTCCAAGCAGCAGGAGGGACAGGGGCAGGAGGGGGAACAATCCCAGCAAGGAAACATGCCCGAGCAGCCGGATCGGAAACTGGAGGGGGACCTGAAAACGGATCCTGTCCCCGGTGAAGATTCTAAGGAAACACAGGAGCAAAGAGAGATGGAGGAGCAGGAGCTTGCTGCGGCTGAGGGGCGCATGACCGAAGCCCAGGCCAAAGCCTTACTCGACTCCCTCAAGAGCGAAGATCAACGCGTGCGCCTCTGGGATCCCAAGGGACAACGGCGCGAGCGACTCCTGCGCGACTGGTAATAAAGTTTACGTTATGCCGTTCAGTCATCCGAGCAAACAGCCAGAAACGGCCTCACGTGCGGAGATGTGGCAGATGCGGAGTCTGCCAGAGCAATTTTTCGGTTCAGCGATGCGGTGTTGGCCGTGCATGCGCTTGATCGGAGTTCTCATTCTTGCTCTGGCGTTCACCCTTCCGGACGCATTCTCCGCGGAGGTGCGCGCTTCGATTTCGCGGGATGTCACCGCTCCGAACGAACCTGTCCGCTTTGAGATCCGGATCGAAGGGGGCCGTCCGAGTGCTCCCCCTCGCGACATCAGAGTTGATGGAATGAGCGTCAGCTATATGGGCTCGAGCCAGTCCAATCAGATCAGCTTTGCGAATGGCAGAATGAAGGCCGTCACTGAGATCATCTACAGCTATCGGGTGAACCCGGAGCGTGCCGGTTCCTTTGTTATTCCTGCTGTGGACGTCGAGGTGGATGGCAAAGTCCTAAAGACAGAACCCGTCGCTTTGCGGGTGGAAAAAGATCGAGGTGCGGCGGGGAACGGCGCGATTACGCGTATCGGCTTTGCGGAGATCGTCCTGCCAAAGAAAACGGCTTACGTCGGCGAAACCCTCCCAATTGAGGTGCGCCTCTATGTGGATTCACGGATTCGCTGGCAGCCCGAGTCCATGCCGAATCTCGAAGGGGAGGGATTTACCAAGACAAAAATGCCTGAGCCTGAGCACAAGCGTGAGCAACGCGATGGCAAGGAGTACGATATGCTCGTTTTCCGGACTGCGATTACGCCGAGTCGTGCCGGTGCATTGAAAATTGGTCCGACCGAACTGCCGTTTCAGGCGCAGATTCCCCGTGCTCAGCCGAAGCAGCAGGGTAGATCGCCTCTGGATAGATTTTTCGGGGAGGATTTCTTCAATGATCCCTTTTTCAACGGATTCGGTGCGGTCGAGCGCCGGGTCGCAAAGGCGGAGGCTGCGGAACTGGAGGTAAAGCCGCTTCCTGTCTCCGGGCGTCCTGAGAGTTTCTCCGGTGCAGTGGGCGAGTTTTCGATTACTGCGGAGGGAAGTCCGAAATCGGTGAAGGTTGGTGATCCGCTGACAATGAACATCTCCATTACCGGCCGGGGAAACTTCGACCGAATGGGATCTCCGGTGCTCGCGGATAAGACCGGCTGGCGCTCCTATCCGCCATCGAGCAACTTCGAGCCTGAGGACGATGTCGGCTTCCGCGGGACCAAGACCTTTCAGGTGGCAGTCATTCCCGAGACGAAGAAGACCCAGATGCCTCAGTTCGAGTTCACCTACTTCGATCCGAGGCAGGAGAAATATGTCACCAAAACCACCGAACCTGCTCCGCTTACGGTAGAGGGGGCTGCACCGCCGCCGCCGGCCCCTGTCACTAAACCCGCTATCACAGCGACACCTGTCGAACCGCCACCAATTCCTGACGCCAACGCTCCAATGAGCGACATTCTCGGCATCCGGTACGACAACGGTGCAAATCGCTCCTTTACCCCGGTTTACGAGACACGCGGATTCTGGCTCGCACAGCTGCTCCCGCTGGCCGTGCTCCTCGGGATGGCAGCG
>CBINJX010000251.1:0-7015 GCA_966251085.1 uncultured Verrucomicrobiales bacterium | reverse complement strand
TCTTTACCGCCAGCGCCCAATGATAACTGCTTCAGGGGGGATTTATCGGCGAAACATCAGAAGTAGAACGGAAAGTGTCGTAAGTGCCCCATCAGGGGAGGCAGAGCTTTTGGCGGGAACTGTCCTTCTACCGGGAGCATGCCGCTTCCATGTGGCGAAGATGCGTTGAAAAGCCTTCGTCTTCTGCTATTTGCGACCCTCATGCCCACCTTACCCGTTGGCCCCCTGTTTCGTCTGGTGTGCGCCGTGGCGTGCCTCTTCACGATCGCCTCTACCGCCTTTTCGCAAGGAGGAAAGATGGTCTTCGCTTCGGATCGCCTGGACTACAACTACGAGTTGTATGTGATGAATCTCGACGGCACGGATGTCGCGCGAGTGACATACTCGGGAGGTAAGGATGTGGAACCGTCGGTGAGCCGGGACGGGAGCAAAATCGTGTTTGTCTCCTTCCGGGATGAAATCGGCGGCGAGATCTACTCCATCAATGTGGACGGTACAGGGCTCCGGCGGCTCACGCATAACGTGCGCTCGGATGGCTCATCTTTGATTGGCACAGACAGCCGCCCCGTGTGGAGCCCGGATGGCTCGCAGATTGCCTTCTTTTCCTGGATCTCGGGAGGCAGCCCCGGGCTCTACAAGATGAATGCTGACGGCACTGGGCTTACTCGTCTTGCAGATGCATGGTTGGGGCGGATCAGTTGGAGCCCCGACGGCTCGAAGATCACATATTCGAAAAGCCAAAACGGCTTTTCAAAGACTTGGATCGTCAATGCTGACGGTACCGATGCACGCTTCCTGTCCGACGTGAGCAATCTCTCGTGGAGTCCGGATGGAAGTGAACTCGTCGGTACGTTTTACGCTTCCGGAGGTACCGTCGCCTTCGTAAGCCCCTCGACTGGAGAACTCGTCCGGACAGTCGGCTCATTCTACGGCTACGGTCTCAACAGCGCAGTGCTCAGTGCGGACGGACAGAAGATCCTCCTGTCGATGTCGCAGGATGTAAACAAGGCGGAACTCTACAGCATAAATCTGAACGGGACTGGCTTTGCCCGGCTCACCTTCAACTCCCGGGAGGATGTGGATCCCTCCTGTGCTGTAGGTTCAACCTCCTCCGTCCCACCGCCGCCGACCGGTTTCGGACGCCTCCTGCTGACGAACGGTGACTATCTCTACACAATGAATCCCACCGGTTGGGATCTGCGCCGGCTACCCAAAGTTGAATCGATTCCCAACCTGCTCTACCAGGATGCTCGCTGGAGTCCCGATGGCTCTCGCATTTCCTTCGAAAGTGGGGGCGATATCTACGTGATGGATGCCGATGGCACGAACGCTCGGAAGGTGACATCGAAGCCCGATAACTCGTACTACTACAGTGGCCCTGCTACCTGGAGCGCGGATGGGCAGAAGCTGGCGTATGTGTGCGCGTTCAAGGAGGGCAGTGTTAACCGGCATACCATTCAGATTTTGTCCGGCTTCGACTCCGCTACCCCTTCCAGCTTCAACCTGACCGCAACGGGTTTGCCGCGAGAGTATTGGCCCGAGTGGAATCCGCAGGTGAACTCGCTGCTGTTCTGGACCAACGAAGACCGCCCTGCGCTCGTCGCGAAGGCACCAGACAGCCCGGTAGCACCCGAGCAGGTTCTCCTGCGGTCACCGGAGACGCTCGTCTATCCTGATGGCCCCTATTATCAGAGGGGAGTTTGGAATCCCACGGGCGATCGGATCGTTTTCACGCGGTATGAGAATGCGACTGCCGGTAATAAGGAAGAACTCCTGATGATGGATGCGAACGGCGGTAACGTTCAGCACCTGACAAATCACGAGTTTGGCAAGGGACTTGACGATAATCCGAGTGTCAGTCCCGACAGCACCCTCACGGACCTCAAGGTTGTCTTCACGCGTAACGTGAACGGGGGCACGCAGCTCTACACCTTGCGCCGTACCACCGATGATCCCAGCGGCCCTATGGCGACAACGGAGTTTCAACCGCTGACTTTCCCACTGCAGAGCACACCGGAAGGTTATGCGTTCAGCGCACCCAGTTCCGTACATTGGGGAGCGAACTTCAGCTACACCCCGGCAGACGAAGCCGCTCCTTCGGTGACCATCACGGCGCCGCAGGATGCCGGTTCGATCAAGTTGACGCGGATCGATGGCTCCGCCACGGATGCAGGACTGAACGCCTCCGGTGTGGCCATTGTTTGGGTGAAGTATCAGCGGCTATCTGATGGGAAATATTGGAATCCCGCCGTCACGACCGAGGCGGAGAAGTGGAGCGCAGAACCCGTGCTGCTGCCCACCAGACTCACGATTGATGGCAGTTCGGTTAACTGGACGATCACGACTGATTTGCCAACGACGGCGGATGCATCTCCGAATGCGCAGTATAAAATCAGTGCCTTCGCTGTAGATGCAGCGGGCAATGCGGGCGCCGAGGTTTCGCATACATTCACAATGATCGAACCTGGGAGCCTGACATTTGTCAGTAACGGCGCCATCTTTACCGAGGCATACGAAACGGCAGGATTCCTTGATGTGGTCGTTCGTCGCGACGGCGGCAGCAACGGTGCCATCAGCGTGGATTATTACTCGATGGATGGTACTGCGATGGCCGGACAGGACTTCTCCGCAGCCGCCGGCACATTGCAATTCGCAGACGGTGAAAGTGAGAAGGTGATCCGGGTCAGCATCGTGCAGGACGACGTTGATGAATCCAGTGAGGGCTTCAACCTCTTCCTTACCAATGCCACCGGTGGCGCGCAGATCGGTACATCTTCGCAGCTGAATATCCTGATCCTTGAGGCGCCCTTTGGTGAAGCGCTGGGCGCTCCTGACTTCACGTGGACTACCGGCACGGGAGCCGGTTTCTTCGGCACGAACTGGTGGACGACCAGGAGCGTGTTCCAAAGTGGCGGTAGTGCTGCAAAGATCTCTCCGACTTACCAAGGGGACGAGTCGTGGATTGAAACGACTGTCACCGGTCCGGGAACATTGAGTTTCTTTTGGAAGGTCTCCTCGGAAGCGGGATCTGATCGACTCCGGGTGCTCGTTGATGGTTCGCAGCAGGCTGAAATTTCCGGCGAGGTCGATTGGCTGCAGAAGTCGCTACCGATCGCGAGCGGTAGCCACACGATTCGCTGGGCATACACCACGGATTCAAATGGGCAGACTGGGGGGCAAAATACCGCGTGGCTCGATGCGGTCAGCTTTACCACTGGAAATGGCGGAGGTGGCGGTGACGATGGAGGAGATGGAGGAGATGGAGGAGATGGGAGCGTGTTGGATTTTGTTGGTGCGTATCATGGGTTGATCGAATCGGGGCCTGCCTCATCACTAAGTTCCGGATTCGTGAGCTTGAACGTCACGAAAACCGGGGCGTTCACCGGCAAGTTGAACCTCGGTCGCACGAAGGTATCACTGCGCGGGAAAGTGGATGCGGCGGGCGGCGTTACACTGAAGCCGCCAGGCAAGAAGCAGCCGCCGGTCGTATTCGGGCTGCAATTTGATGCTGCGGGTCCGGGACTTCTTACCGGCTCGGCTACGCTTGATAGCGGTACTGTCGTGTCGTTGTCCGCTCATCGGACTCCGTCGTATGCCAAGTCCACTTCCTCACCCTTTACCGGAAACTACACGGTCCTGCTGCCAACCACTGACGGGCACGGCACTGGTTTTGGGACGCTGAAGGTGAACAAGAAAGGGGTGGCAAAACTTTCGATGCAGCTGCCGGACGGGACAAAATTCGTCCATAGCGCCTCGGTCTCTGCGGACGGCGAATGGCCACTCTATGGCAGCTTCGGCAAGCGCCCCGGTGCATTGCTAGGGTGGGTGAAGTTTGAGGATCTTGCCAACCAGAGTGATCTCCACGGCGATGTTCAGTGGTTCACCTTCGCCACGCCGGAGGGGGGCAGTGCCCTGATCGAAACACGAACGAACCTGCTGCTGGAGGGAAGCTCCTACACACCTCCTGCCAATGACGGTTGGATTTTATCGGGGCTGGCGCCCGGACTCGATGCAGCCGTCCCGGCGGGAGCCGCGCAATTGCAGCTCGAGGGCGGATTATTCATCACCAGTACAGAACTCGACCTTCTTCTCTCGGCCGCCCGCAAAGGAAAGGTGAAGGTGACGCGAGGTGCCGAGAACCCGAATCGGATCACGCTCTCAATCGATGCAAAGCGTGGAATTTTTCGTGGCACTTTCAAACTCCCGGATACCCGCGGAAAGACCTCCTTCGGCGGTGTCTTCTTCCAGAAGCAGGACAAGGCCGCTGGCTTTCACCGCGCCAAGAGCGGCGAAAGCGGGAGCGTTGAGATTCTACCAACGTCGGCGGGAAACTTGCTTGAATAGATTCGGTGTCCTCCCAGTCACAATACTGACGCCACTGAGCGTCACCAACTATCCGACTGATATGAAGAAACCGATTCTATACACTCTTCTTGCACTCGCTCTGGTGGGCGGTGGCGCTACCGCTGACGCTCGGCCCGGTCGTGATCGTCATGACCGTCATGAGCGCCATGACAGGCACGGCCGTTATGACCGCGATCATCGCCACCGCCATGTGCACCGCACGCGCACGATCTATGTGATCGAAAACCATCGCCCTGTGCGCCGCGTGGTTTATGTGGACCCGAGTGGATATTACTACCGGATCGTCAGTGGGCGTCGCGTTCGCATCCGCGACCGTTATTTCACCTCGTATCCGTCCCGTTATTTCTACCCGGATGGCCGTCGCCGGATCGGGATCTCGTTCTCCTTCTAGCGTCTACTCGGTGCAGTGGGCTCATCGCCCACTGCAGCCGGTGCGCTGTCAAACATTAGGGCGGAGCCGTCGCCGTGCGATGGCTCTGTGCAACAGGGTGCCTAGCACAAGCGCCATGGAGATCTCTGCGAGGAGCAGCCAGTGGAACCAATTGGTCATCCAGGCCCAGGTCGCCAGCCCCGAGATGATGAAGGAACTCGTCAGGAAAAGAGCAGTTAACAAGCAGCCTTGCGAATTCACTCCCTCGAGTTCGGGTTGTTGAGAAAACGGAAGATAGATTTTTCCCAACGCAGGGAAGAGGCTGAAGACCGGCATTGCGATCAGCCCCGGGAGAATCAGGGTAAGCACCTTGGCATTTCCCTGCAACCAGACACTTCCGAGCCCGAGCACCAGTAGTAACCCAGGTACGTAGAGGAGGAGGATCACCGCCTTTCTGGTGCCGTGAAATAAGGCGGCCGGACACGCAAGTGGCGACTGTTGGAAGAGGTCTGCCGCTCGCCAATCTTCCGAGGGCCGCAAGCGATCGCGAGAAATGCTCCGGCAAAAGCCATCGCGGGAACTTCAAGGAGGGTGCTCGCGCGAGAGCCCCCGCTGAGAAACATGACCAGTGGAAATGCCAGGAACTGCGCGAGCATCGGATACACGCGGAGCTTTACACCCCGGGAACGGGTCAGCTCCGCAACCGCGAGCCGAAAGGCGGATTGTTCCACCGGATCACGGACCCATGTGCGAATAAGGGGTAGTTGCAGTAGCCGTTTTACCCTGTCGCCGCGGCGTCCGCTCTGCTTTACCGCGCTGGGACCAGCCTCGTTGAGTGTGACAAGACCGTGCTCGTAAGTTGCTGCGAGTCGATCAACTCCGAGCCATGCGGTGCCAATGGTCGCGACGCCCCCGCAAGCGGCAAGCGCGAGCACGCTGAGAGAGACGCCCTGGCCTGACAGAACCATATCGATTGCTCCAAACCACGCGGGAGGAAGCACGGCGAGCCACGGCGAAACGGTGGAGAGGATTTCGAGATCTGCCTTATTTATCAGCCGTGGCACGAGCTGGCCTCCAACGATCGCGGCAACGGCTACGACAATCTGTACCGAGGTCATCACATTCTCGAGTCGCTCTCGTCCAAACCAGCGCAGGCAGAGATTGTAGGCCAGCACGACAAAGCTTGCGCAGAAGATCGTCTCCAGAGTGAGCGAGACGAGATGTGCTGGAAGGAATAGCCAGGAACCGTCCGCGTGAGTCACACCGGCGATGAGTCCGCCGATATTCATCGCCACAGCAAGTGCCAGGGTAACCAGTACGATTACACGTACCTTTGCGGTGAGGATCGCCTTGGGATCGATCGGGCGATGTAGAAGTACATCCGCTTCCTCCGTACTGAAGAGAATGCTCCCGCTGGTGGTGGCGAGATTCATTCCGATCATCAGAAAGGTCATCGCGTGCAGGCTCACTGCAAAAGTCGCGAAGCTGAGTCCTCTCAAGGCGAAGGCTATGCAGCCAAGTGCCGAAAATGCGAGCAGCGAGAGGATGAACGATTCCATCGGGCCGAGAAGACGTCGCCGCTTGCCACCCGTGCGCCGGCCCCGGAACATGAGCGTGAGATAGAGCCGCTGCAGTACCAGATGCTGGGGACGTGCTGCGGGAAGGGATGAAGAATCGGCGGCGTTCACGACCGGAATGTGCGTGCGAAGTCCGCGGCGCGTTCCTCGAGTTGTGTCGCTCCGGTCATTCGAGTGAAGAGCTGCTCCAGAGTTCCTCCACCGGCTTCCGCCAGCAGCGCCTCCGGTGCTCCATCGACGATCAGGCGGCCTTTGTTGATGATGATGACCCGATCACATACACGCTCAACCACATCGAGCACATGGGAGCTGTAAACCACGGTCTTCCCTTCACGAGCGAGTGTCTGGATCAGCGCCTTGAAGCCGACTGCGGCATTCGCATCGAGACCGTCGAGCGGCTCATCGAAGAAGATGACCGGCGGATTGTGGAGGAGGGCGGCGATGATGACGACCTTCCGCCGCATCCCTTTGGAATAGGCCCCGAGGAGTTTGTCGGTAAGTGTCTCCGGGGCGAGATCGAAAAACGCAATGAACTGTGCGATTCGCTCCTCCGCCTGAGTTCTCCCGATGCCGTAGAGCGCTGCCACCATCTCCAGGTACTCCTGTCCGCTCAACGCCTCGAAAACTGCGCCGGATTCAGGTACGAAGCCGACCCGTCGTTTCACCTCGAGCGGTTCACGTAATAGATCGTATCCGGCGATCT
>CBINJX010000250.1:0-7033 GCA_966251085.1 uncultured Verrucomicrobiales bacterium | reverse complement strand
GTCCTTCCGGCGTCCGCTCGTCCCCTTCCATCTGCTTATGTCCCTGCGGCTGTGCCCCGAAGGAAACTCGGTAGGTCGCGATGACACTTCCCTGCTTCAGAAGCTGGAGATTCCGTTCGCTCTTGTCCACCAGCACACGATCCGCCGTGGCACCCGACGGCAGGATCTCCTGATGCCAATTGGCCCAGATCAGGATGCCGGCAATCAGTAGAACCGCCGTGATTCGGATCCGCAGCCGGAGTTTACGCAATCGTGCCATCTCACCACAGGAGGCTGCTGAACCTGACCAGGGGTCAAAACTTTCGACACGATACGACACGCCCAGCGACAACGAATCGCATGCAGTGAGCCAAGCGTTCAGAGTTCATGAATATAGAGCTTCTCCGTTTGGAGTCGGAGATCCAGGAAGTATTGTCGGCCACACCGCCTGCACTTCGCCGGGTGATCCTCATCACTTCCCCTTTGGTTTTCCGAAGCGATTGCGAGGACGGGGTGCCCGCAATAGTAGCAGCGGAACGCAACGTAGTCGCCGAAAGCATCAGCCGGAATCTCGTCGCCGTCCGCATCCATTATCAGGAAGTCCGTTGAATTCAGGTTCCTACGGCACCGGCTCATGATGCTGCAATATGGTGCTTCGTATCGGCATGGCAATGCCAACAGTCCGTCTGAGGCAGGGCACTCGCGGCGCGAGGAGATGATCGCGGTAGATCACGCAGGATATCGGCGCCGCTCGACCCCCTCAACTAATCAGCAGCAGCCGGGACTGGCCGGGAAGCGTTTCAGGGGCGCGATGGACGCAAGGCAAAACGGGGCTTCCGGGATACTCGACTGCTATCCGCCAGAGATTCCCGATACCGAACGAATAAGGCTGCGCTCCTGGGAGCAGGGCGTAGTGGAGATCGTAACAGTTCTCATTCAGGAATTCCTGAAACTCCTCGTTATCCTCCCCTCCGAAAAGCTTGAGAAGCCTGGCGCGCGTCTCGGGAATATCGACATGCCGCCGCACCTCATCATTGCACACCCCCTCGCTCGTGAGCCCATGATAGGTACAGAGGTAAGTGTCCGCTTCCACCGTGGCACTGTCCGCATGGAAGGAGAGGACATCTGTGGAGATGACCTCGAACTCTTCATCTCGAGGATAACCGTGGATGCAGTCGAGGACAGGGTCGAGACCGCGTGCGCGGAGAAGCTCCTGATCCTGGAGGAGGACCTCGACGGCTTTCTTTCCTTCCGCACCCACAGGCAGGCTCCTGAGCAGTGCATCATCGAGAGTATTGATCCCCTCCCCTGCGCCGAGATGCTCCAATACCTCACTAAAATTGCCCGGCAAGGAACGCCTCCAGCAGAGGGCGTTGATATCTCCTTCGAAGCGGGTGGTGACAAGCTCTTCAAAGCTGTTCACCACCTTGATGCGAGGATGGCCGGAGGGGAGAGTAAAGGGTAGCATGTGGGGTAAGATACAGCTCTGGTAAGTTCTTGAATCCAACACGGAACGAGTCCTGCACAAAATGCGTTACTCATCCCGCAATCGCCTCCGGATCCACGTCGGATCACGGCGGCAATCGAGAATCGCTCGAACACGAATCACCTCGCCTTCTACGCGATAGTAGATTGCGAACGGAAACCGGCTGGCAAGGCATCTGTACGAGCCATGAACTTTGCGATGGATGCCCGCATACAAGGCGAGGGAGTCTATGTCCGCGAAGAGGGAATCCAGAAAGTAGGCACCGACCCCGGGCGCCTGATCCTCGTAGAAGTGGAAACCAGCCGTGAGATCCTCTTTCGCATCCTCAAGAATCTCGATCCTCACGATACGCTCTTACGGATATCCGCTTTGGCCTTCTCCCAATCTACAAAGCGCGCTTCACCAGAAGCGATGCGACGCTCTCGCTCGTCCAGGATATCTCGATGCCACTCGGGGGATTCCAACGACTCAGCATTGCGGCTTAGATCCGCCCACAGTGCCTCCATGAGCTGGAGCTTCTCCAAAACGCTCATCTCATTCAGTGGAAGCTTCACGGGCATACCGGGAAAATAGCGCAGTTCGTATCACGAGCGAGCGATTTCAAAGTCCGGGCGAAAGGTGATACTTCTGGCAAGCATTCCACCGTTCTTGAAGCCATATCAACCAGGGCTTGCTCCCCCCACACAAGCAATGCGCTCCGTCCGCTTACGCTCCATTCAACCAACCCTGCTTGGAAGCACATCGTTCTGGTAGATCCGCTCACTACGTCTACCGAAATAGTTCCAGAACACGAGACCAGTGGTGAACTCCGTCTGCCATGTACCATCCTCCTGCAGCATTTCGACATGCCAACAGTACGGCGAGCCGCCTGCACGCAGTTCCCGAAGGCGCATCGCCGGGCTGAGGAGATCACGGATCAGCCCCAGCACTGAACGCACGAGTTCCTCCGCATCACTGTCCAGTGGAAAATGTTCATGCGGCCCCTGCATGGAAACGGTGATTTCGGCCGGGAACACCTCGACCGTGATGCTGAATCCGGTGTCGCTGCATGGAGGGATATCGAGGATGCAGTGGTCCTCATCGGCATCGATGGACCATGTGTGCTCCACTTCAGGGCGTGATGAGAGAGCCTCTTTGGCGATTCTAACGAAGGTTCGGCAGAGAGCCGGATCGCGGTTCATGGTTGAGCACACCTCAAGTCAATTGTGTTCGGCGAGAGTCTTGCTGAAGCAAAACCGACACTGAGCGCGCCTGTTTCCGGACTGAAAGCGCGAACTGAGTAGCGAATCAGCTCCCAGGCTGTGCATTTTCGCCAGACGACGCCTCGTGATTCCTGAGCACCTGTCGCGCAGCTTCCAAGTCCTCCTCATGAACCTGGAGACGCACGCCCGCAGGTGTCAGAAAGTAATGGGGCGTCAATCCAGCGGAGATCTCGTCGGGGATGAATGAGTCAATGCCGGCTGCTTCCAGCGCGATCTGGAGACTCTGTGCCTGCTGCAGGCTGGAACAATTTGCGACGGTCGTAAACATAGGGGCTCTGTTGGTCGTCTTTTATTTATGAACAGCCGAGTGCCTGCTGTTCACCCAATCGATCTTGTAAACTCCTCAGCCATCAACTTTGGCGCACTCATCACAAGTGTGGTTACCGCGCTCGAGGCCGCGCAACAAGACAATCCGGGACGCTAGCCTGCTACATGCTGGTATCCCTCCGGAATGAACTCCCTGACCGTGCGCGTTCCCAGAAAGCCCTGGCAATCCGTCGGTCCAACTCTCTCTCGAACTCGCTGTCACCAAGCTCTCGATCAACATGATTGAAGATCCCATCGGTACCGACCTCCAGAACCACCCACTCCCCCGTTGGTTTGCGGAGTAGATCCACACAGCCGAAGGAGTCGTAAAGTCCTGCGGCGATGACCGCACGGCGTGCCGGATCGATGGCCTCCGCCGGAGGATCTCCAAGCCTCACGTAGCGAGCACCCCGCGCATGAGCCACCCAGGGAGACGTCCGCGTTCCCTCTGGGAAGCGTCGAGCAACCCAGCCGAACAACTCGCCACCAGCGCAGTAGGTCCGGTAAACCTCCGGGCGCTCAAGACGGATAAACTCCTGAAGGATAAAAGGTGTTGGCCATTTTGGCGGCTCTTCGGAGTTGGCAGTCACCAGCCTGTGGCCAGTTGCTCCGCAGCTTGTCGGATACTTGAGACACCACTCGATCTCGGAATGCGCGGCCACATAGGATCTCACTTCAGCGAAACTGCTGAGTAGATGAGTGATGGGCGTCGGCACTCCCTGCTCGCCAAAGACTGCCGCGAGCAGACGCTTATCAGACGCGAGCCGGATGGATGCGAGCGGAATGAAAGTGTCGCGGCCATGGAGCATCTCTGTATCCTCGACAGAGAGCACGTAGTTAAAGCGGCGGGGCTCGCTCGCAATCTCCACCCCCAGAGCAGACGAGAGCCGCAACGCCAGTGGCTCGAATGCCCAAGAGCCGCTGCCACCATTCAGGATACAACATTCCTCGCTCACCTGGCTCATCTAACAGGCTGATGTGAGTCTCTCAATGCCCGACAAGTCCGCGCTTGGCAGGCGGGAGTACAGGCTGTTTGCGCCCCCCTGGCGGGAATGGCGGCGGGTGCAGATCTTTGGAAGTATGTAAACTGCGGCACTCCAGCCATGTCAGACTGCAAGTCTGACCTACTTTGACGCAGCGCGCGGAGCGGATAGTCAAAGTGGGTGGACTTTTAGTCCGCCTGGTATACGTGTGAAGAAGAGATGTCACGCTCCCTCCCCGATCCGACTCGGGAGCGCGGCACAGTGGAGATCTCCGCAACCACTGGCCGATGATCGGAAAGCGCCCAGTCCTGGGTACAGCGCGTCACCTGTATGCCACGGGTAGCCCATATATGATCGAGGCTGAGCACCGGAACGGGAACCGGCCAGGTTTCACTCATCCCCTGCCCGGCCACCTCAAACGCGTGATCCATCGAAGCGCGAATCTCCGAAAAATAAACCGAATCTCTCGGCGTGTTGAAGTCGCCCATCATGATCACTTCGGCACCTCGATGAGCATTGAGAATTTCCGAGATCCGTGCGAAGGCCGGACGCCGGGAGCGGTGTGGAGCCGCGTTCAGATCGACAAACAGCACATAAATTATGCGCTGCGCGATGCGGAGCTTTACGAGGTTGTACCTCCCGGCCCCATCGAGATCACCATGTTCCCGAGCGAGCACCTTACCCCGCGTCAGGAACAGCATGTGCCCGGGCAGTGTCTGCATCCAGTAGCCGGGGAACGCGGCTCTCCAACGTTCCACATCAGCCGGGTCCGTCGATTCGGTTTCGACGATTCCGATAATGTCGCCGTCGAATCCCTTCACTGTTTCAATGACCTCCGGCAGCCGTCTCTTGGGATGTTCCGCATTCCAGAACGCGACGCGGAAATCAGGCGCAATCGACAGAGGAACATTCTGATACCAGCTCTCCTCGATCCAGCAGACGAGACAACCCGCGACAACCAACACAAAGGAAGTCGCCACAAGGAACCGTCTCGTTGCCCACGCCACCGCACAGGCTCCGACTACTGCCGCGAGAAAAGCGAGCACGGGCCATGGCGTCGCGTAGAAAACCGGAGCGAGCGCATCGTATCGATCCCGAACCGTGAGCCGCACGACGAGCCCAGATGCAAAGAGCGCCGCGGAAAGTCCTGCAAGCACCCAGCGCAAAAGTGGCAGCGGCGTCCCGTCACTTTCGCGCGAGAGGAGAGTCGACACGGCTCTGCCACTTTGGTGCCGCACTCTGCCCCTACTACCAGATCGCTCGCTCAAATCTGGTTATTTCATTGCCCCGGTTTCCGCGCGCAAACGATCTTCCTGGGCCCGCAGTTCCGGCGTGAGTGCGTCTCCGAAGTCTTCCGCCTCAAAGACAGGGCGAATCTCCACTTCGGTCTCTCCGAGCATCGGATTGGGGCAACGCTTCACCCATTCGATGGCTTCATCGAGCGACTTCACTTTCCAGATCCAGAATCCCGCAATGAGCCCGGCCGTGTCTGCGAACGGCCCGGGAATGACCGTGCGCTCAGCGCCGGAAAACCTCACACGCGCTCCCTTTGAGCTGGGATGCAGTCCCTCGCCGGCCTCCATGATGCCGGCTTTGACCAGCTCCTCGTTGAAATTACCCATGGCTGTGAGCAGCTCAGTATCCGGAATGACGCCCGCTTCACTGTTCTTGTCGGCCTTGATCAGGATCATCACTCGCATAGTCGGTAGGTGTAAGGTGGTTTGAGTAGCCGTGGATAGGTCAAAGGTGACCTGAGGAAATCCGTGGCGTTACTGATATGACGATCGCGTGTCGTCGGAACGGACATGGAATTACGTTTTTATGAAAGTTTGCGTACAGCAGTGCCCAACGCCGACAAACTCGGTGACCATGGAGGAGCGAGAGACTTGCGAGAGCATGGCCCGTGATTCGCTGCAATATAAATGCCGCTCTATTCAATCTTGAGCGACGAGATAATGCTGTGGATCTCCTTCCTGGCCCCAGTCCCCCGTGACTCACGTCCGCCACTAATCCTCACCGGTCAGTTTCCTGACGGTCTTGTAGATCTGGATGCAACGCTCACCCGCATACTTCGCGTGACCGACAACCTCTTTGGACTCATCGAAGGTGAAAAGGCTGCTGGCGTATTCGTCACGATTGAGCCCCACAACAATCCCGGTCACCGTGAGTTCACCGCCAGGGGTCTTGATCTTCCGCGGTGCTGGAAAGGAAACATGGAGGAACTCGCCCATTGTCTCCCTGCTGAAGTCACGCTGAAGACCGGAGGGGGTGAAAATGCGGTGCGTATCGCCTGAACCTGAATGAAAGTTGGACGATTCGACGAGGTGCACAGCCTCCCGGCACAGCTGCTGCCTCGCCTGCCCAGTGAGTTCCGCCTGCTTATGTCGCAAGTGCAGTCTAACGGAAGGTGCCGCTTCCTCAGCGTGAGCCATCGCCCAAGGAAATTGGCTCAGGAAGAGGATGCAGATGATGAAGAGAATTCTCATACCGGTGCGCCGAAGGGGGCAGCTACGCTTATTGGCTTCGCCGTATAAGTGCGACCTTGAAGGCGGGGCACCTGCTTAGGCATCGATTGCTTCGATGATCCTGAGATCACGTTCCGTCGCATCGCCGAGCACGGCCAGCGCCTCCTGATAAGCAGCACTATGGTAAGCTGCGATAGCAGCGTCCACACTCGGGAACTCGATCAGCGTGGTTCGGGCGCACGTGCCGGACTCAAAGGCCGCAGCCGGATTACCTCGCGCCAGGAATCGGCCGCCCGCAGCGCGCATGGCCGGCCCCGCTAATGCGATATAACGCTGCAGTCGTTCAGGGTCGCTGATCACCCGGAACGTGTTTATCCAGTATGCTTTCGCCATGATCTGTCTTTGGTTGATGTAGTAGCAGGAATTGGATTGCCGGTTCTCTCTATGTAGGCGGTCAACAGCTCGTTCACTCATTTATTGAGAGGCTCTGCAGTGATCGGCTTCGCCGAGTTGGGCAGGAGGGAGCCGGCCGTATTTGCCCAGAGCGCCAAG
>CBINJX010000249.1:0-7085 GCA_966251085.1 uncultured Verrucomicrobiales bacterium | reverse complement strand
GGCGGTACCATCCGCGAACGAAAGCCTTCGAGATATTCGCTGAAGGCGGCGGCAATGTCTTCGGGCTGGACTTCGTTTCCGAAGGACGGCTCCACTCCGGCCACAACGGAGGCGATACGCGTGGCTGGTATTACATCCAGAGTGGACTCTTTCTGAAACAAGGTGTGGATCCCGGGAAGTTCGGTCCACCTCCGCATCCGTTCGCTTTCGGTCACCTCGACATGATGAAAAGCCGGAATCCGATCCCGCGCTTTTCCCATGCCACCATTATTGCCGATGGAACCGCCCTTCCCCAGCGGTACTCCGGCCGCTTTTTCGCCGCCGATCCGCTCCACCGGAATATCATGGTAGCTGAGCGTTATAGCCGCGGATCCTCATTTGAGACCAGCGACTCCGGAACCGCGTTCTCCGGCGCGGATCCCGCATTCCGGCCAGTGTATCTGACCAATGCACCGGATGGCGCAATCTACGTCGCGGACTTTTACGAGGAGTTCATCGCACACGGGCAAAACTATCAGGGCCAGATCGATCCCAGCACGGGACGCATCTACCGGGTGCGCGGCAAGGGCATGGAGCTGAACAAGGATGTCAATCTGGCGAGAAAGAGCAGTGACGAGTTGCTCAAGCTCCTCAGTCATCCGAACCGCTGGCATCGTCATACTGCAGTGCGACTGCTCGCGGAGAGACGGGAACCTGCCACAGTCGCACCGCTCCGGAAGCTTCTGGAGGAAGAGACCCAACATCCCGCGCTCGAAGCGCTCTGGTCGCTTCATCAGATGAAAACGCTCGATACCCCAACCGCGCTCCGCGTGCTCGCTCATCCCCAGCCAATAGTTCGCGCGTGGGTGATTCGCCTCATGGGCGACGCGAAGGAGTTGCCCTCCCAATTCGCCGAGGCTGTGCTCGCACTGGCGAAGACGGAACCGGATGCCGAAGTGCGTGCTCAGATTGCCGCGACCGCTATCCGCCTTCCTGCGCACCAGACGCTCCCGCTCACCGCCGCGCTTCTCGGTCGCTCCGAAGACGTGGCAGATCCCTACATTCCGCTGCTCTGCTGGTGGGCGATCGAAAAGCAATGTGAGGGCAATCGGGATGCGGTGTTAGCCGCACTCGATTGGCAAGCCGAGAGCACGCGAAAGAACATCCTCCCACGGCTGATGCGGCGATTTGCATCCGCCGGTGGTCGCAACGATTTACTCACCTGCGCACGGCTGTTAGAAGCTGCGCCATCCGCGGAACACCGCCGCCTGCTGATCAACGGCTTTGAGGAAGCCTTCAAAGGCCGCGCACTCCCGCCGATGCCGGAGCCGCTCCTGCAACAACTCGCCCAGAGCGGTTTTGCATCCCAACATCTCCGTGTACGTCTGCGCGAACCGGAGGCGATTTCCACGGCTCTGAAAACCGTGGCAAACAAGTCCGCAAAACTGGAAGAGCGGTTACTCTGTGTCCGTTTGTTTGGCGAGGTGAAGGTGCCCGAGTCCGTAAAGACACTCCTGCAGGTGATCGCTTCTCCGGAGGCAGCGGAACTTCGGAAGGCTGCACTGACGTCTCTGCTCCTTTACGATGATGCGTCGATTGGTGACGAGATCTCGCGCGGGTACGCGGATCTCCCTCCTGACGTGCAACCAGCCGCACAGACCCTGCTCACGAGCCGTCCCGCCTGGAGTCTCGTATTTCTGAAGCTTATCGAATCAGGAGCCGTGCGTCAGTCCGACATTCCTCCGACGACAGCAGCACTTCTTCGCGAGCACGAAGACAAGAAGGTTGCGGCGCTGGCGCAGAGGATCTTTGCAATGCCCGAGACCGCAGCGAACAAGAGTCATCAGGCAGAGAGCGAGCGTATCCGCAAGGTTCTGGCAGCTGCGCCGGGTGATCCATACAAGGGGGAACCGATCTTTATGCAGCGCTGCAGCGCTTGCCATATGCTCTTTCACAAGGGCGGCCGAATCGGGCCGGATCTGACTGCTTATCAACGTGACGACCTCGGAACGATGCTTCCCAGCATCCTGGCGCCAAATGCCGAGATCCGGGAAGGTTACGTAAATCAACTACTCACCACTACCGACAACCGGACACTCTCAGGCTTCATCGCGGATCAGGATGCTGCGGTCATCGTACTCCGCGGGCTGGATGGTCAGGATGTCAGCATCCGCCGTGGTGAAGTGCGTGAACTGCGTCCGGCATCGGCGAGCCTCATGCCGGAAGGACTTCTCAACGGCCTCACCGACCAGGAACTCCGCGACTTTTTCGCCTACCTGCGGATTTCCCAACCGATCACCCGATAAATCCCAACGCCCCCAAACCCAAATGCGACTCCTCCCGCTCCTCGCCGGTATCTGCATCGGCATCAGCACCGCCGTAGCCTCTGCTGCAGAACTCAAGATCGGCATCATCGGCCTCGATACCTCCCATGTCGTGGCCTTCACCAAGCTGATCAACGATTCGAAGTCGCCTGACCACGTTCCCGGAGGCAAGGTCGTTGCTGCCTTCAAGAGCAGCAGCCCGGATATCCCATCGAGCGCAGAGCGCGTGGACAGCTACACCGCCACCCTTCAGAAGGACTTTGGCGTCAAGATCGTTGGATCCATTGAGGAACTATGCCGGGAGGTCGATTGCGTGCTTCTCGAAAGCGTCGATGGCCGTCCCCACTTGGAGCAGGCTCGTCCGGTCATCGCAGCGAAGAAACCGCTCTTCATTGATAAGCCAATCGCCGGCTCACTCAAGGATGCCGTCGAGATTTTCCGCCTCGCCAAGGAAGCCGGTGTCCCGGTGTTCACTTCGTCGGCATATCGATTCTACGACAGCATGATCGAGCTGAAGAAAGCCAATGTCGGCGAGATTCGCAGTGCCATTTCGTTTGGCCCAGCACATCTGGAGGAGCATCACCCCGACCTGTTCTGGTATGGAGTACATCCGGCTGAAGCGCTGTTCACCGTGATGGGGCGCGGATGCGAGTCTGTTGTCCGTACTCATACAGCCGACACGGATGTCGTCACAGGCACCTGGAGTGGTGGCCGTGTAGGAGTGCTCCACGGTATCCGCACCAAACCGCTGCCGCATAAAGTCACCGTTTTCGGCAACAGCGGCTTCGCCGAGCAGAAACTCGGCGGTCACAGCTATGCGCCGCTCGTACGCGAGATCATGCAGTTCTTCAAAACAGGTAAGTCCCCGGTCAGCGCCGAGGAAACCATCGAGCTTTTCGCATTCATGGAAGCTGCCGACGAAAGCAAACGCCGCGGCGGACAGCCGGTGAAACTGAGCGAAGTGCTCGAAGCGAAGAAGTAATCCCCCAACACAGAACCCGTTCTCTCCCTATGCCCCAACATCTCCGTACCCGTCGCTCTTTCCTGCGTGACCTTGCCCTCGGCGTCACCGTTGCCCCGTTCGTCACGCGGGGGCTGATGGCACAATCTCCGAACTCGAAGATCCGCCACGCCAGCTTCGGAACGAGCGGCATGGCATTTTCCGATATCAAATCGCTCTCCAGCCACAAGCTTATCGAAGTCGTCGCGGGCTGCGATGTGGATGAACGCTCCACGAAAAAGTTCCGTGAAATGTTCCCCAATGCGCGGATCTATTCGGACTTTCGGGAACTGCTAGAGAAGGAGCAGGATCTGCAATCAGCCAACGTCTCCACGCCCGATCATATGCACGCACCAATCGGCATGTCGTGCCTGCAGCGCGGGGTGCATGTTTACGGACAGAAGCCGCTTTCCCATAGCATCTATGAGTCCCGTCGCCTCGCGGAGGTGGCTCGCGAGAAGAAACTCGTCACCCAAATGGGAATCCAGATTCACTCCAGCAAGGAGTACCGGACCGGGGTGAAACTTATTCAGGATGGCGTGATAGGGAAGGTGAAGGAAGTGCACACATGGAGCAGCAAGAAGTGGGGAGACACTGGTGCCATGCCAACCGAGACCGCACCGGTTCCGGAAGGGCTGAATTGGGACCTCTGGTTAGGCGTTTCGGCCGAACGTCCCTTCATCGACAAAGGCTGGTATCATCCCGGCAGCTGGCGCAAACGGCTCGATTTTGGCACCGGCACATTCGGCGATATGGGCTGCCACATCTACGATCCAGTCTTCAAAGCGCTCGCACTCACCGCTCCGCTGAGCGTGCGCAGTGAGGGGGCTACGCCCAGCGATCATTCGTGGGCTACGGATGCGATCATTCACTACGTCTTCCCCGGAACTACCTACACCGAGGGCGATAAAGTGACTGTGGTGTGGTACGATGGTGATCAGCGTCCGCCGGAGGAGATTCGGGCTTTGGCAACGGACGGTACAGCGGAAGATGAGAAGGCGAAAAAATTGCCTGACCAGGGATCGATCTTCATCGGCACCAAGGGAATCATGGTGCTGCCGCACGTCGGTATGCCGCGCCTCGTCGGCGATGCGTTCAAGGACTTCAAGATCGAACCCGAGAAGGGCAACAATCATTACCATCAGTTCGTCGAAGCAGTCGCTGGAAACGGGACGACGAGCGCAAACTTCGACTACGCCGGACCGATGACGGAGGCGGTCCTGCTCGGCAGCGTCGCCACCCGCTTCCCGAAAACCACGATGGAATGGGACGCGGCAGCACTGAAGTTCAAGAATGTCGCCGAGGCCGAGAAGTACGTCCGCCGCGCGTATCGGAAGGGATGGGAGATTGCGGGGTTGTAGGGACGTCCAATTGCGGGAGAACGAACGGGGCGCTTGCGCCGTAGCGCAGACATCCCTGTCTGCGGGTGACCCCGACCATCTTGGTCGGAGGCCAACTCCGGCGGCAGTTCTGAGGTTTCCAGACACCCCGTGAAACACACAGGACTCGGAGCAAGGATGCTCCGGTCACCCGCAGCCAAGATGGCTGACGCTACGTCAAAAAAAACGGGCGCTCCCTCGCAGGAGCGCCCGTTTCATTACTACACTACTACCTACACCAAAGCTTCACAGCTTCTTCACCCGCACACTGCGGAAGGCGACGGGATCGCTGTGCCCCGCGAAGCCGAAGTAGCCGCTCATGCGGTCCTTTCCAGGATGTTCGCTCTTGGCCATGAAGCCCTTCGGATCCACTTGGCTAAGGTCGCAATCCAGAATCACGGTGCCGTTCAGCTCCACCTTGATTGTCGATCCCTTCACTGTGACCTCCTGGAAGTTCCATTCACCGATCGGATGCTGGTATCCGCGATGCGCGGCGACCATTCCGTACGGTGAACCGTGTGCCTGGCGCGGGTCGATCTTCCCGCGCACCTTCTCGTAATTGTCATCGAGCACCTGAAGTTCACACATGCCGACATAAGCGGTGTTCCCCTCGCCCGGATACCGGAGCGCCAGACCGTTATTTCCGCCCGGGGGCAGCTTGAACTCGAGGCGCACTACGAAATCCTTCAGCTCATCCTGATGATAGATCGTGCCGCCTTTGCCCGGCTTGCAGACAATCGCGCCATCCTTCACCTCGT
This sequence comes from uncultured Verrucomicrobiales bacterium, assembly GCA_966251085.1. Classification (GTDB taxonomy): domain Bacteria; phylum Verrucomicrobiota; class Verrucomicrobiia; order Chthoniobacterales; family Chthoniobacteraceae; genus CBINJX01. The sequence continues at coordinate 1,645 of CBINJX010000249.1, read as the reverse complement.
AATTGTCCACCGGTCCCGCCCATCCGGTGAAATCCTTGCCGTTGAAGATCGATTGGAAACCAGACTCGTCGCGCGCTTGAGACAGAGCCTTGTTCGCCTCCTCCGCTCCGATCTCTCGGATGAAGATATTCCGCCAGCGAATCTCGCCGCCGTGGGTTTGGAGCTGGATCGGGCCCCGTGCCGGCAGGGGCTTCTTGCGATCGTAGTAGTTCTCCATGATCGCGTTATCGACTACCTTCTGGTCGTTCAACCAGACGCTCACTCGGGAGCCGATCATCTGGATCCGGAACTTATTCCACTCGCCGAATGGTTTATCGGCCTTTACCAGCGGATCTTTTCCGGGAGTACCCGGGCTGTTGTTCCAGAGCCCGCCGGAACCCTTGTTTGCCCCGAGGCTGAATTTTGATTCCTCGGTGGAATCCCAGATCTGCACCTGAGGAACGCCCCGAAGGTAAATGCCGGAATCAGCCTTCGGTACCGTCTTGTATTCCACGAGAAGCTCGAAATCTCCGTAGTCTTTCTCGGTCGTGGCGTAATCACCGTGGCCATCGTTGATTAGTTCGCCATTCTCGGCGCGCCAATGCTGGCGCATGCTCTTGGTCCACTTTTCGATTTGCGCATTCCGCTCTGCCTCGGGCATCGCCTCGAGTTTTCGCGGATCAAAGGTGCTGCCACCACGCCAGCCGGTGAGATCTTTTCCATTGAAGAGTGCGGTGAAACCAGGAGGTGGCGTACTGGCATCCTGGGCCATGCTGATCGCGGTAAGGCCCGCGGCCAGCGTGATACCGCAGAGTCGCGCAACGACTGTGCGCACGTTGGGTAGGAGTATCATGTTGGGAGGGTTGGAATTCCGTCTCGTTCTGACAGGGTGAGACGAGGATGGAAAGTAGCTGACTCGGATATTTCTTAGGAACCGCGCAGGAATGACCAAACTCGAAATCCGAGCGTAAGTCTCCCCAAGACGACGAATGTGCGGTTTTCGTCATTCGGCATTTCCTCCCCGGCAGGAGCTGCATCAGGTCATTCCCTCAGGCGCATTCCGGCGGGACGACTCGACATCTTTAGAGATACCTATGGATTCCAAACCTCGACCTTCCAAGCCCCCGCTCTCCCGGACGGAATTTAACGACTACATTGTCTATCACGCCCACCGGCTGAGCCCGAAGGACTTGCATACGCTCGTCGGGCAACTGCCCGAGCTTCGGAAGGGGTTTTCGGAGGTGAAAACGAAGGAATTTCCTCATACCCCGGAGCGTTTGGAATTTCTCGCCGATGTCGTGGAGGCATTTGTTTCCGGCAAGGGGGATACGCTTCCGTTCGAGTCCGCCGCGGAGGCCGCATTCGCGCTCATCTATCTCAACCAGGAGATCGATCTGATTCCGGACTCCCTGCCCGACATCGGGTTCACTGACGACGCTACGATCGTCTCTCTCGTTCTGGAGCGAAATGCTCCCGCATTCTTGCTCTTCGCTGAAAGAAATGGCATCAATTGGGATAAGCTCGCCACAGTCGGGCGTGCTCCGGAACTTCCTTAGCTTTCCCGCTCCGGTTAGAGAGCGATCTTCGGTGAGCGGAAGACCTGCTCAAGGTTCGAAAATCCTTCGTTTTCCCTTAAAACTGGCGGATACGAAACTTTTCGGTTCGC
>CBINJX010000248.1:0-7090 GCA_966251085.1 uncultured Verrucomicrobiales bacterium | reverse complement strand
CCAAGACGAAGACAAGAAAGCCGCATAACTCTCACCATGTAGTTTCAGAGGAGCACCAAACGGGCGGAGCGCGTGAAGGCGCAAAGAAAGTTCCTCCAGCCGGTAGTTCCCGGCTCCTTTCATCCGCCAAAGGCGCATTCTCAGTCCCTCAACACTCAACCAACAACCCTCAACTTTCAGAGGAGTTGAGAGCCGTGCATCGGCAGATCAAAGCGGGTGAGCGTTGCCAAGCTGAGACTGTTTACTGACTTCTGAGCACTGAGTGCTCAGCTCGGCTTTGGTCGATTCCGAACGCGCTCCATGCAGGGATGACCAAGAAAAGAAAACGCCTCTCCGGCAACTGCCAGAGAGGCGTCGAGTTTCTTTAGGAAGCTTCGCTTCTCTTACTTCCGCCGGCGGCGCATCCGCTGCATGCCGAGCAGCAAGCCGAGACCGCCGAACAGCGATACAGCCGTTCCAGGTTCTGGGACTGCAGTCAGTACCACATCATTGCCGTCGCCACCGGTGTAGCTGATCTGGAAGCCTTGGAAGCCACCTGCACCAGCGGTGAAGATATCGCCCTCCTTGAGGGGGACACCACCATTGGTGAAGAAGAACCCTGCATCGGTTACCGTTCCGGGGCCGAAGTTCTCGATGATGGTGAACGCCTGGGTTCCGTTATCAGCAGGATTGAAGGCGAGCTGCAGAGAGAGCTCTACATCGTCCGTCAGGCTTACGCCTCCCAACACGGATAGCTTGCTGTATTCAGTTCCGGCAGTGAGACCGGCCAGCGTCATCGTGAGCGTGCCACCGTCCATGGTGAGCAGGCCACCGATCTCGAGTGAGCCACCAAGGTTCCCATCGGCTTCGACAGAAACTGAGCCAGTCGTGCTGCTGGCATGATTCCCCAGGAGGAGTGCACCTTCCGCGACGACGATATCGCCAGTGCCGGTCGTTGCACCTGTCATCTGGAGCGTTCCCGGGCCACTCTTCAGGAAATTCCCGCCCAGGCTCAACGCGCTTGCAGTGAGCGAGTCACCCGGCCGGACGATCTCCAGGACACCGGAGGCGGAACCGCTCACGGCCAAGGTGCCTGCGGAACTTGCGACCGCAGCCCCTGTTCCCTCGATCCTTACGTTTGCATTGAAGCCCGAGAAGTTCACCTGCTCCACATTCGTCATACCGCCGGCTCTCAACGTAGAATCCGCTCCCACATTGAGCGCGCTGGAAACCGCAGTACGGAAGAGATTCATCGAGCCGTTGTCGAGAGGCGCAACGAAGTTGGCCATCGTTGGGTTCGCGCTTGGATTTGGCCCCGCGGCAGGGTCGATCGGCAGAGTCAGGTCAATACCAACGCCGAGGCTGGTATTCCACCCTTCACTGTTGTTGGGGCCCGCACCGCCGCCACCCTGACCGAGGCGGAATTCGATCTCATGCCACCCTGCGGCGAGCGTGATCATCCCTGTACCGACTGCATCGTTCCAGGTCGTATTGCGGAGAACGGTCCCACCATCGATGTCGATCCGCACGGAATCGTCGAAGTTCTCGGCAAAGGCAAACGAACCTGTGCCGTCGCCGTTATTATCCGGAACGAAGAACTGCCCAGTGTAGATGTACGTCTCGTTGGTCCCCCACCCTGTGGTGCTCTGGGCCATTACCGGGCCTAGCTTCACCACACCTCCCGCGCTGGGAGTGCTTTCATTGAAGGCTCCGCTGACACGAGCCTCTCGGAGACCGGCGAGATACTGGGTGCCGGCGGTACCTGCGATCACCGTATTTCCGAGATCGAGTGTCCCATTCGTCACACCAAGGCCACCCACATCGAGAGTTACGGGACCGGTAATGGTTCTCGTCCCAAATCCAGCGTCGAATGCGGCAAGACCGCCGACATTCACCGTGAGCCCATTGCTGACGTCGCCATTTACGGTCGCAAGACCACGCTCCACAGTCACCGCGCTGTTCACGTTGCCGTTGAACGTCGCGGTTCCACCGTTGACACTCACTTGAGGCGCCGTGACAGAGTCCAGGAAGTTCGCGCTTCCGGTGATGCTCACTGGTCCGGCGGTCATCGGGTTCACGATCGTCGGGCTGACTGCGCCCGTGAAGCTGATCGGATGCGTCCCAGCAGCGATCGTGTTGATCGTCATGCCTGCATTGGCAGTGTCAATCGTCCCTGCCCCTTGCAGAGTGATGGTATCCACCGTCAGCGGAACACCATTCGAGGACTGAAGCTGCACGGTTGAACCCGCTGTCAGCTGAAGATTATTCAACTGCACGCGAGCGGTGCGATCGGAGTCGTTCTGCCGGTTGGAGCGAACAATCGCATCGATGGCAGAGGTACCGTCATCGATTACCCGGACCTCACCGACATGGGTGTGGAGCGGAGCTTGCGCGGCAGCGGCATTGGTCACCTCGGTACCGCGGATTTCAAAATCCTCGGGACCACTTGCAGCGCCGCTGCGGCCGATTTCAATCCGGCCAGAACCGGTGCCACCGATCGTGTCCGTCGTGAAGGTGTTGCTGCCGTTGTTGCTCGTGCTGACTACGAAGGCATCACCGCCTGCAGGAGCTGTGTGCGCACGGATGACACCATCGAGCACCGCACTGGGAGCGAGGAAGATCTGACCACGAATCAGATCAATCTGAACTCCGGCATCGATCTTACCATAGACAGTGCTGTTCTGGTTATTTTCGCCTGCTGTGCCGAAGACATTCAACCGGCCCTGCTGGAGCACTACCGGATTGCTGCCATTGAAAGCGGGCAGCGAGGCATCGCGGCTGATGTTCGTGTAATCGATCGCGGCGTTCCCCATCGAGATCGCATTACCTGCGAGCTTGAGGCTGGCGCGGACATCCGTGCCGTCCTCCTGCACGCCAAACACCGCACCCTCATTCAGGGTGACGTTGTTCAGGTTTACGCGGCTTGCGGAAGTCTCACTGCGGCTGATCCAGAAGGAACGCCGGTCCAGAGGATTGACGTCACCCGCGATGACGAATGCCTGGTTCACATCCAGTTCCCGGACTCCCGATGCTGGATTTGTCACGGCCTGAGCCATATCGAGACGCATCTCGGTGCGGCTGTAGTTCCCGATGATGATCTTGTTCGCCACTGTTCCAGCGGCGAGTTTTGCCGTCAGTTCACCCTGCGTTCCAGAGATCGGTCCACCGCCGTCGAGATACAGCACGCTTCCGTTAACGGTCAGATCTCCAGTGATGGAGGTATTCGCGTTGGCAAACCCGAGATGGGTGTTGTGAACGGTGACATTGTTCGCCGCAAAAGCGTCCGTGAAAACCACGCGTGTCTGGGAGTTGTACGGATCCGGTACACCAGCCCAGTTTACCGCCTCATAGTTCAGGCTCTTGTTGCGATTATCAATCGGAGTAGCAGAGCCGATCTGGACGTTTCCGGTAGTGGAGATCGCACTCGTGACAACCAGATCCGTACCGCGAGTAGCGGCGACAGTCAGGTTAGTGTTGTTGAGCGTGATCGGACCGGAAAACGCGCGGGACGAACCGTCATTAGTGAGAATACCGTTCTCCAGGGTGATCCCGGCAGCCTGCGTATTGGTTCCCACGTTGATATTCGTTCCTGCAACCGTGGCAGCAGTTCCGCTACCAGCCACTACATAAGTGACACCCTGATTGGGAACCGTGCTATCCAGACCTGCAATGTCACTCGCAGCGAAGCGGACCGTATGGCCAGTCCCAGTGAAGGTAATCGGCTGATTATTTGCCGCCGACCCCGTGAAGATGTTTGCAGGAGCCGAACCGCTGATGTCGAGCTTGCCTCCCGTCTCGATAGTCACCGTTCCATGATTTGTTGCCCCCGCGACGCCGAGCACCTGGTTGTCGTTCAGGTAGAGCACACCGCCGTTCTTCACCGTCAGGTTGCCATCGATAAACACGCTCGCGGCATTATTGATATCGACTGAACCACCATTCAGCACTTCGACCGGCACACCGCCCAGAGGGCTTGCTGTCATCAGGAGCAGAGAGCCCCCCTGGACGATGATCTTATCAACGACGTTGTTGATATTGCTTTCAGCGGCCGACTGATTGAAAGCCACCCTGCCACCAGGCACGTTTCCGAGGCCCGAAGTCCCGAGGGTTCCACGGATCGCCAAGGTGACTTTCTCACCGTTGATCCCTGTCGTGGCAAAGCTGAACGACGCATCACCGCCTGCGGTGGTTCCAAGGTTCATTACCTGATCGAACATGCCCTGGAGCGTGAACTCGACCGTGGAAGGATCGTTATCTCCGCCATTTACCGGGAGCACTGTCTGAACCGTGCGTGCAGTATTATCGATGCTGATCCCCTTCCACGGTGTGCCTGCACCGATGGTTGGGAGTAGGGTCGCGTTCGCGGAAATGCCGTAGAAGATGCTCTTCTCGGCAACTGTCTCGATCCCCTGAACCGGCGAGAAATCGCTGGGATTGTCGTGGGTAACGATTGCATCAGGGGCAAGCGTCAGGTTCGTGCCGACTTTCAACCCTGCCAGCTGCGAGGCATCACCCTGGATACGGCCGTCCGCCCTCACCTCAAAGACGTCATCGAAAGTAGGAACCACGTCCAGATCGATCACACCGCCGGCGACGGCGACCACATCGGCACCCGTAGTATTTGCACTCGCACCGACCGCGCCGTAGCGCACCCGGGAGGCGGCATTGGCACTCGTCAAGCTGCCCGGAGAACCTGTGACGCCCGGCCGCGTATCACCAACGGTAATCAGACCGGTGCCGAAGCCTCCCGGCACGTTGGTCACGAGAGTGCCGGCGTAAACATTGATGGGAGCCGAAGATGTCGCGCTGTTATCGCTCGTGAGTGTAAGGGTACTTCCGCCCGGCTTGTTCAGCGTCGAACCCGCACCAGTGATCAGTTGAGCAACGCTGACGTTTCCACCATCCGTGTTGAGAACACCAGTCGCGCCAGCGTCCACCTGCAGCTCGGTCAGAGCCAAGGTACGCCCGTTTCCTCCCGCCACCCGGAGCGTCTTGCCCGAGATATTCGTGCCACCCATGCCGATGGTGCCACTCGTGGAGCTGCCACTCAGGCGGTTGATGTCGATATTAGCCGAAATCACTCCCGGCCCAAAGGTTAGTGACGCGTTGGTGCCGAGGTCCACATTCCCGTTTGCACGGAGATTGAGGTTTGAACCGCTCAAGACGGTAATACCGCCGAGATTGAGCGTCGGGGTTTCGCCATCCGTCCATTCAATCTGCGTGGTGCCGCCGTTCAGGTTCAGCTTTCCAGTGAAGTTAGTCGTGTTTCCAGCGGTGAGCCACAGAGTTTGGCCACCGTTCTTCTGGAAAGTCGTCGTAGCGTCACCCGTCAGCGCGTCGAGGCGCAGATGCTGAGGAGCACCGCCCGCATTGCTGTTGACGTTCACGATTGCCGTGGCGCCCGAGTTTACAAAGAAGCCAGCCAGACGACCCTGGAAACCGTTTTCTCCGGTCACGTTCATCGTCGCATTGCCGATGGTGACCGTGCCGCCCGTCAGCACCTTGTTTGTGTTGCTACCCGACAGGCGACGGAAGTCGTAGTTGAAGCTGTTGTTCCCTGCGTCAACGTTGATGTTCTGGAAGGTGAACGTGTCAGCCGCTCGCAGGGAAATCGTCGAGTTGTTATTACCGACGACCTTAATCTGCGTGTCCGCGTGTCCGAGGGGCTGATTACCGTTGAGCGCCTCGAGAACGAACCACCCGCCATTCAAGTCAAAGTCACCGGAGAAGCTGCTGGCGTTGTCGGCATTACCGAGGATCCGGAGATCCGCAGCCCCGGTCTTGACGATCTTGGTCGTCGAGTCACCGCTCAGCTTATTCACGAGGAGGTGCTGACCGCTATTCGGTGTATTGATGGTGCTCGTCGTGCCGGAATTGATGGCGAGCTCACTGGTACGAGTCTGGTACCCGGAACTTGCCGTGGCTGTCAGCGTCGCGTTTCCGATGCTGATTTTGCCGATCGTCAGCTGAAAATCGCCTGGATCACCAGTAGAAGGAGCGGCGGTAAACGTGAAGCTGTTGTTGTTCGCAACAACCGGGCGGAGGAACTCGTAGTTTGTCTGCGCCTGAAGGTTCAGAGTCACTCCCGAGGCGCCGATCACGACACTGCCTGTGCCACCCAGCGGGTTATTCACTCCCGCAGTACCCGCCGCAGAGGCGGTCAGGGAGCCGCCGTTAATGACGATGTCACCATTGATCGCATTGTCGAAGTTTGTGCTACTTGTTCCAAGCCGCACATTGTTGCCACCGGTTTTTATGAGCCCCGCCGAAGTGATCTTCCGCTGGAGCTGAAGCTGATTGGCGGTCGAGTTGACCGTCAGGACATCCGTGGCGGGATTGAACGTGCTGATCGGGACCTGAATCGCATTGTTTACATTCCCCGTGTGACTGATCGAATTCAGCGTCAGTGATCCGCCGGTGGAACCTTCGACAATCGTGTAAGCGGAGCCCGTGGTAAAAGAGATCCCAGCGACCTTCTGGTTCGTCCCATTGAGACTCACCGTGGAAACAGCGTTCAAGCTGAACAGCGCCGTGTCCGTTTCACCGGGGAGGAGATCAAAAATCCAGTTGGACGCATCCGTCCACAAGCCATTACCGGCACCGGCATCCCAGTCGACATTCTGGGCATGGATGGGACCGGAGAGAACCGCAACCGCGGCGGAGCCAAGAGCGCCGAGCAGCTTCAATGAGCGACGACGGCACGAGAACACACTAGGAGTACGCATAGTCAGAGGGGGGGGAAATCTGGGATGGGAGGCGAGGACCCGTTTGGGGAGTTGTCCTTTCCGCGTGTATTGCTCCAACCTTGCCGACCTGCAATAAAAAAGAAATGTTTTCATTCCCCCCTCACAGGGAATGAGTGCCCGAAAGATAGCGCATTTCCCCCTCGCTGCGCCTGCGATTTGCACTCCGGGTGAAAACGTTTGGCCTCAGACACCGAAGCATTGGCCATTTGCTTCGAAGCACCGCCCTTTTCCTGCGGAGCATCGCAGAAATCCTGCAAACGATGGCAGAAAGTCTGCAAAAGAATGCAGGTTTTCCGCAAACGATTGCAGGAAAAGGCCAATCGTTTGCACCCATTCCGTGATCAATCGCACCCAGAGTGCAATCG
>CBINJX010000247.1:0-7097 GCA_966251085.1 uncultured Verrucomicrobiales bacterium | reverse complement strand
AACTGTCCAGAAAGTTGTGGTCGGTTCAGTAGGATGGTGAATGCACTGCTACGCACGCTATTCTCCAATTGGTGTTGACCATCGTGTAACGACAGGACGCGCGGGCTCCGGAGGATTACCTTACAGCTTTGGCAGTTTGCCAGTCCGCTTGAACGCCGCCACAGCCCGATCCAACTGACGAGCACGGGCGAAACATGCTGCAGGACTCCAGTGGAGCACCGACTGACGCTCGTCAGGGAAACGACCGCTCGGAACGACATCTGAATCCATGTAGATCCGGATAACGTCTCCATCCGTGTCGTAGAATCGGAATTGCCGATGCAGAAGAACATGCTCGTGCAACTTGCGGATAATTCCGACTCTCCGCTTGCTGGCGCGAATTACTCGTTCCGGCTTCCCGGCGTTCCAGAGTTCGACGAGCTTCTCCTTGTCAACCAATGATGCTCGTCCGAACGTGGCAGATGCGGAGCTCCGCAGCGAGATTGGCTCCTCACCGTGTCTGGATAGAAGCTGGAACAAGTCGGTCAGGAGAGGAGCTTCCGATGAGCGGAACCTGAGAAGCGTCTTGTAAAGCGAGCTGGTAAAATCAAATCCAACCACCTCGTCGGCTGTTCGGAGGGCACACTTCAGTTCCTTGAACTCGTCGGGACGGAACACCTGATAACCGCGCTCTTTCGTCCACGTCACCGCAACAGCGGGTTTCCGCCCCTGATCGCTGCCCCGCTTCTTTTCTTCCGAGTCGGCTGACACCCATTCGGCTGGGGCATAGAGGTAGACGGGCGAACTGATTCGAGAAAGGTTGCTCATCTCAGGTTGTTTTGCCGCCTGTAAACACATTCCGGCATCCTTCCCAGTAGGGAAGAAGATGCCGGAAGATCATTGAGGAGAAGCAGATCAGCCGTTCAGTGAACCTGACACACTTGAGGCAAAAGGAGGTCCAAATCCGCATTGTAGGGACTCGACAGGAAGAGAGCCCGGATCACGAAGGCAATCCAGGCTCAGCGCGCTTCGGATTAGAAATTCCCGCATCGGAAGGTGTCAGCGATCACTTCTTCTCCTTCTCTGCCCTGAGCAATCAGGTTTGGACAGACGCCCTGTCATTCCCGCATTCGGAGTTGTTCTTGCAGCTGAGCAATTCGCTGGCGTGTCAGTTCGGCAAGCGAAGCATTGTACAGGGACGGAGCAATACTTCCTCCCCTTCCGAAGTCCGCAGAGAAATCAGCTTCGGCATCGCGGAAGGCGATCCAAGCACGCTGAGCTTTCTTCAACCGGGTCTTCCCCTCGTCGTCCAGTGTGTCGAGCAATCTCTTGTACACAGCATTCAGCTCCCGATCGAGTTGTTGATGCGTTCGGGCTGTTTGCTGATTCAGCTCTGATTGAGACTGAGCAAGTCCATCCGAACTGATTGCCAGTAGAAGGATTGCGAGCAGTTTCCACGTCGTTCTCATTGCAATCTTGGGAATGAAGGCTGCCATATGCCCAGAAACTGTAAGGTTGATGCAGGTTGCGGTTGACTGCAGGCAGCCGGCTCTCTTACCGACTGAATCCAATGATGGTGTTCCTTATGTCGGTTTTCCATTCTCCGAAGGAGTCTTTCCAGAAGTGAAGATCTTCGGTGCGGACTGATCCCCGTGCACTGTAGGTTATTCGGATGGGGTATACTTTTGTTCCAGCAGGCCCGTATTCCCCGGAACTCGTAAGTGTCGAACCGTACTGGACATTGGCGACCTGAACCTGTGCCCTTGCGGGAGGGCTGAACCGATTCGCAAATGCTGCATCAACAACGTTCCTCGGAGGAGCCGAATCACATGCAGCCAGCGTAATCGTGCATGCTAGAGCCAGCAGGAACGAGCGGGTGCGGGTGATGAGCGGCTGTCGAGGTCTTGAATTGGAGTTTGGGTGTTCTGAGTTCATTTGAGGTGGAAATCACAGCCTTGCTAGGATCTCGACTTTCTTTGCGCCAAACTCGTCCTGAGTAATCAGCCCTTGATCCAGCATGGCTTTGAGCTGCTGCATTGCGCTCAGGACGTCAGCCGGAGCGTTCGGCTGGGGAAGGAATGAGTTCGGCTGATTCTCTTCCGTTTCTTGTTCCAGTTCTGTCGAAGGAAACGCTCCGGTGAGTCGTCCGACAGGAACCGAATCAACCGATGATTCCGTTCGGGAGTGAAGGTAGGTGACCAGCACACGTTCATCCGGCGACCACTCAAGCCGTTGAACAGTCTCTGCTCCGTTCTGGATGATCTTTGCCAACTCCGACTCCTCCTGAACAGCCGTCATGATTTCAGCACGCCAGATCAGTGTAAGACCTCTACGGATTGAAAAGTTCGCCAGCTGTTCGTACCACTTCTGGATCGCTCTACCTCCACCGGAAGGAGGAGGTGTTGTGTTCAGCCAATCCTGAATGCCTTCAGCGTTGAATACGGAAGGCTCGATCTCTCCCTCAGCTGCGCGCTGAATCAGGTTCTGCAGAACAGAGCTGAGAGCAATGTAGGGAAGGTCGTCGGGGTTCTTGCTCTTACTCTCGTCCAGATACAGGCCTTCGCCGTTGCTGAGGAGCCAGACGCCATCTGTCAGCGCTCCGTCACTCCGTGTTCCCATTCCTCAGTCCTTTATCAAGGTCGCCAACAGATTTCCGCGTCCCACGAGACTGCCCTTCGTGTCCCGAGTCTCGTCCTTCTTGGGGTCATAGTACCCGCAAAGAGTTCCTTTCGGATTGCGAGCTTCCAGCCTGCCGTCGGGAAGGCTTCGGATAGTCCCAATCAGGGTTCCTGAACGGTCGCGTAGTTCTTGGTTCACAGGTGTGGTGTGCGGGTTCGTAAGTCGAATGCCGGTGTCGCTCAGAGACCGGGCTTATCTTAGTTGCTTCCAGTATTTGATCACCCGCTGCCCGGGATTCCTCAGTTGCCGCGCGAACCGAAGCTGTTCCTGGAGCGAACAGGCGAACGAGCATTCTTCAAACCCATCCATCATCCCGACTCAAGCACATTTCCCATATGTGGGACAGCGCCACCCGCATGCTTGCGCCCTGTGCCACGCAAGCTACGCTCACAACTTGGAGACTTCCTGAAAAAGGAACGTGGAGAGCTTACGTACGCACAATTCTCAAGGAAGGTGGGGATCTCCAAATCCACACTTCAACGGATGGAGCAAGGGCAACAGAATGTTACTCTCGACACTTTGGAGCAGTTGCTTGCGAAGCTACGGAAGCGGCTCGTTGATGTATTCTCCGATGAGTTGCCGTGATGAAACCGCCCCACTTCCATTCCCATTCTAATCTCAGACCTTATCCTTACGAGAATTCGTAAGGTAAGCACTCAGGCTCGGCCCAAAGGAGCGGATCGTGGGTGCATGCGTCCTAAACCAGCCCCAATCCGATGAAGTGCGACTCATTGCGAGGAAACGGATCACCGTAGGTCCAGCCCTCCTCCAGCAGGTCCATCTCGATGTGTAGCCGAGCCGCTTCTGCTGCTGTGTTTCCCCATCTTCTACGCACTTCCTCCACCCCTGCCGCGTGATGCCGGAACTGGCGGTGTCTCATTCCGTGGGGAGGCTTCCCAGCAAGCTCGTCCAACCAGCAGTGAACATGTTCGTAGGTTGCCCCAAATGCTATCTGGGTCTGTCTGCTGTGTTCTTCGAGTGAAGGCATCTCATACCAAGAATTTGGCAGAACCTGTGGGACGGCTGCGCGGTGCGCCCGCCCAACCCGGGCAACCCATGCAACGGAATTGTTCGCCCGTTTGCTGGCAACGACCGGGCGAGAACACGCGCGAGCGGGTTGCAACTGACGCCAATGCCTTGCCACCAACCATCGCCGCCGGAGACAACATTGAAAACCCCCGGACACCCCGGACACGGCGGACGCTCCAAGGCAAATCCCAGCGCTGGCGCGATCCGGTGCGGAAAACACTTCCTCGCACCTGTACGCCATAGTTCCCGGGGCCTTACCGCCCGGAATTACTGTCAAGCTTGGCTCGAAGCTTCGTAAGGTAATCTTGTGTCAGCGAGTCCAAGTCTCTTCCCATTCGCCGCAGTTGCCGTTGCTTTGCTTCTACTCGCGCAATCTCATCCATGAGATCACGCCGGGACAACGATTCGGGCGTATAGCCGACGGAAGGAGATGCAGGCTGAAATGATGGCGCCTGAGGCATCTGGGGCGGAGTGAGTGCCTGCTGTAATGCCCGATTTGCGTTTGCCTGGAACCGCTGCATCTGGGCCTGCATGTCGCGCTCAGCCTGTCGCATCTCCTCGTTTGCCTTCTGAGCCTCCTCAATTGCAGGCTTCATTGCAGCTGCGAAAATCCCCACTGCCAGCATGAAGGATAGGAACGCAGAAGTTCCCATCGCCACAAAGGAGGACAGGAGCAGGATCAATCCCCGGCTCACCTGATGGGTGCACATCGCGACAATCGCCATGATCAGAGCGACCGAGTAAAACAGGAATGCCGGGGGGAAGATCCACGCGATTGCCACGCCAAGTCCAAAGCAAATCCATCCTGCCTTCAGCGACGAGGTAAGCGACGGTTTGCCTCGCTCATCTGTGTGGAACGGCTCGGCCGCTTTGGGGTGGTTGGGGACGACCTGAACTGAAGCCGGGATGAGCGGAGCTACTTTGGGAACTGTTGGCGATGCACTTCGGTGAACATACTTCAGCAACGGCAGGTGCTCGTCGACTGTCTGCCAAGTGTATTTCCCGGCGATCCTGCACTGAGTCTGCCTGTCCACCTGTCCCAACTTGAAGAGGGTCTCAACTTCGTCTTCCGTCAGGTCAGTTAGGCACTTGCCTCCAATCATCACATCAAATCGTCGCACCCGGTTGAGAGGAGCAAAAGATGTACCGGAGGGCAACGCTACACCCGCTCAACCTGAAACTGGGATTCTCGCCCCAGCAAAGGTCCCAACTGGCAGCACGATCCTTGGCAGGAGCCCTGATTCCGCGCTTCCCCAAAAGCACTCCCGTGGTCCGACGCTCTGTTCTACGAATTCGTCCACCCTGATCAGTAGTCCTCTGGCAGAAGAACTGTCGTTGCTGACCGGTCCGCCTCCGTGATGATCCAGAACTTCACACCTGTGCTGGTGTGGTAGACCGACAGGAGCCGTCCACCGGCGGCAAGATCGCGGTCGTTTGCCTTCCGGTCCTCCTCGCACACGTCGCCCCAGTCTCCGCAGACATGGCGTGTGAGGGCTGTGAGAATCTCACCATGTGGCAATAAGCGGGCCGCGTTTGCTGTTGCTACCACCTGCCCCACAGGCAACCGTGGGCCAGATCCTTCTCCCGATGTCTCGTTTGGACTGATCACCGGCGACGCCCTCCTTTGCGATTACGTCTGCGCTGAGCCATGGTCTCGGGGACGCCACACGGGCCGTACTCCAGACGAGTATCAACGAGCGGCGGAGTCTGAACAGACGTCTGAGGCAGCACCTCTTCTTCGACCGGAACACCAGCGCCCGTAGGCTCGGAAGGCTCAGGCTCAAGCGCGCTCGGCTCCCCTACTCCTTCTTCCTGCTCAGGAATGGGTTCCTCAGCTGCCTCTATACTCTCCGGTGATGGTTGCTCAACCGGAGCTTCAGAACCTACATCTGTTATTTCCGCAGCAGTGCTCAGCGGAGCTTCCTGATCAATGGACGGCGCATCGGGCTCGACTGGCTGTTGTGCCTGCTCTGGGAACCAGACGGTCTTTGCAGTTCTCCAGCGCAGAACTCCGTCTGGAGTGCGGACTTGGACCTCGTCGTTGTAGATCAAGCGAACAACCGCCACTATTTCCTTCCCCTGCTGCTTCGTGATCACCTTGTCGTCAGGCTTGAATGGGTTGGCCATGACGAAGAATTTGATACGCGCCCATGTGCGCTGACGGTCTGAGCCGAGCGGTGGCCGGAGCCAAATTCTAGGGCATGCAGCCGCGATCCGCCCCTGAAAGAGTGTTGTCAGTCGCCGCGCCCGGACTGCACAAGGTCCGCTACGACGAGGTGAAGAAAGCGTGCATTGTAAAGCGTGAGCCACGAGTACGCAGAATTACGGTCGGCTCGCTCTACCGACCGGCAAAGAAAGGAAGTCTCCCAACAACTGTTCCCTTTATCCGGCTCTCAGGGAAGTGGCTGGAGAAAGCCGGATTCACGACCGGTGATATGTTGGAAATTGAAGCGAGCGAGGGTAAAATTGCCCTCAAGTTTGCCGGCCGACACAGCGGCGAGACGAATAATGCGAGCGCGCAAAATTGAAGCGGCAAGCTACTTCCGCTCGCGATCGATACTCGCTCCGATGGAGGTGCATAGCATACTCTCGGCTCCGTGCTACACCAAGACCGCAACCCGTTCGTGGAGTTTCCCACGCCAGATTTGGAGAGTTTATGGCGCAGCACCTCATCTGCCGCGCCACCGTCTGAAGTTCTCGCCGACGAATTGGAAGAGTTACTTAACGAACCTGCGGATGAAGCCTCTATTCAGGAGTATTTCGAGAGGTACCCGCAACTTCTTCCGGGGATGGATCGGTTTCACCACGGCCCAAGAGGTGACGCCGTCATATCGAAGCTGCCTCTGGGCACCGACTTCATCACAGATTTTGCCTTTGTATCCGCCAACTCGCAGTATCTTTGCCTGACCTGCGTAGAATTGGAGTCTCCGAAGAAAAAGCTTTTCACTCGGGGCGCATCGTTCTCCCGCTCGTATCTGGACGCGCGCCAGCAAGTGACAGACTGGAACTACTGGGCTCAACAACATTTGCGAGGCACTCTCGCTCTCTTCTCGTCGCTGGGAAAATGGACAAACTTCATGGAGGTAACGCTTCGGTGCATCCTCGTCGTTGGTCGTCGCGACGAGTTAAGCACCAGAAAACGTCTGGAACGCTGGTCAGCAGAATATGCACTGAAGCCAAGCTCAATTGACATCATGACCTATGACCGCGTGCTTGAGCAGATTCGAAGCGGATGGCACTGGACCTCGGAGCGGCGAATGCTGGTGTGCTCGTACAGAGACCGATCGTTGATGGTAAAATCCCTGGGCGTGTGAACGGCCGATGCTCTGATCGGCTCGACCGCTCATAACGAATCCTTCGTAAGCGACACGCCAGGCGGCGTCTTGACGCATCGTTTGGGCAGCCCTGAC
>CBINJX010000246.1:0-7102 GCA_966251085.1 uncultured Verrucomicrobiales bacterium | reverse complement strand
GTGGTAAACGATTTCAATAGACCAAAAGGATAAGGACTGGCATTCAAAAGACCGTTATGAAAACCCGACTCGCTCAAATCGCGCTCGCCGCGGTTGCGGTAACTGGGCTGGCGACTGCCAGCGTCCAAGCAGAGGAAGCCAAGGCTACCTTCAACGTCAAAGGCATGATGTGCGACTCCTGTGAGAATGCCGTCAAGAAGGCCGTGACGAAGGTTGATGGTGTGAAGAGCATCGAAGCCGACTCCGACAAGGGTACGGCAGTCGTTGCTTACGACGCCGCCAAGACCAACGAGGAGAAGATCGCTGCCGCGATCAACACCACGAAGTTCAAGGTACAGAAGTAATCCTTCCTCCCAGAAGGATATGCCAGGCGGGCCATCGGAGCACATTGCTCCGGTGGCCCGCTCTTTTTTGGGAGTAGGAAAGTGCCAAGTGGAGGCGGATGTGCATGCGCAGGCTGGTTTTACCCATTCACGGCCAGAGCCAGAAGATCAACCCACCTGCTACGAGGCTCAGGCCAAAGAGGATTGCGACACGTGTAAAGAGCGCGCGGCTGCCGAGCACGGCGACGGCGCCGCCTTTGAACACGATGTTCGCCATTGCTGCGATCAGGATGGTTCGCCACCCCACGTCGGGTTTGATCCCGCCGGAATCGACAATTCGCGCGGTGGAGAGGGTAATGGCGTCCATGTCTGTGAGGCCGGAGATCACGCCGACGACATAGAGACCCTTGGTGCCGAAGTAATCCTTCCCTGCGGCGACGGCCAGTTTGATCAGGGCGTAGATGGTCGCGAAGATGAATGCGGCTTTGAGCTGTGCCGGGTTTTCCTGTTCCGGCAGCTTCGCATCGGTGCGTCGGGTGAAGAAATATCCACCGGCTGCGATCAGGGCCATCGCTCCAAACATCGCGCCGAGCGGCGGGGCGAGAGCGGAGAGGCTGCCAGCTGCGACCACACTGATCTCGACCAGTACCCGCAGCATGGAGATAGCTGAGGCGATCATAATCACCAAACTCACCAGCCCGGCGCCTCCGGAGACGTCACGGGAGCTGCGCGAGGCGCTGACGGTCGTGGCGGTGCTCGAAATCACACCACCGAGCACGCCGGAAAGAAGTGCGCCGCCCGTTGCCCCAAACAGCTTGTAGGCGATGTAACCGCCGAGGCTCAGCCCGACGATGAGCACGACCATCAGCCAGATCTCGAAGGGGTTGAAGACACCGTATAGACCGTAGGATTTATTCGGTAGCACAGGCAGGATCACCATCGAGATCAACACGAATTGCATGATGGCGCGCATGTCTGCGTCGCCCACTGTATGGGCAAACTGATGCAGCGGCTTTTTCCAGTGCAGCAGCAGTGCGACTGCACCGCCGAGAACAACGGCTATGAACGGTGGGCCCGATGTCAGAAACACTCCGAGTGCATAGAGGAGCAGTACTGCAACTTCGGTGGTGAGTCCGCCCGAGTCTCTCTCGGAAACCCGAGGCAGATTCGCCACGAACATCAGAGCTGCCAATGCCAGCATCCCTGCGCCGACAATCCAGCCGCCATGCACGACGGCTAGCTGCCCGCATACGGTTCCGAAGAGAGTAATGAGCGGGAATGTACGGATGCCGCCGATGGTGCTCTTGGTTCGCTCACGTTGAAGGCCGATCAGCATTCCTAGCCCGAGGGAGATGAGGAGTTGCTGTGCGGTTTCGAAATCCATTGTCACAATAAGATTTGAAGCGTGGCGATCGATTGCGAGCGCAAACCGGTCGCGCTCAGGCTTTGGGCGCGTAAGGGAGGGGGAATCAGTAAGTCAGTAATCAGTGAGGCGATCTGCACTGATTACTGACTTACTGATTACTTCCGTCACTTCCCCGCACCGCCATCCGAGCGATTCTCCTGCCGGTAAACGCTCGGCGGCTGACCAAACTCGCGCTTGAATACCACTGTCAGGTATTCCGCATGGCGGAAGCCGGTGCGCTCTGCAATTTCGGTGAGAGGAAGATCCGTCCCTACGAGAAGATCTTTCACCCGCTGCATCTGCACCCGCGTGATTTCCTCCCTCAATGTACGGCCGATCAGTGAGCTGAATCGCTTCTCCAGCGCTCTTCGCGCCAACGGCACCGCAGCGATGATGTCTCCCACCTCGATCCCTTCACAGGCATGCTCACGAATGAAACGCGCGGCTTTTGCTACATGTACGTCGTCCACTGCTGTGAAGTCAGTACTCAGGCGTGTGCAGATGCCGATGGGCGGGAGGCGATGGAGTTCGGGAACCACCTTCTCACCGCGCATCAAGCGCGAGAGTAGCTCGGCGGCTTTCCAGCCTGTCCGTTTTGTGTCCGGGATGACGCTCGATAGGGGAGGCGACGAGAGTTCGCAGAGGAGGTCATCATTATCCACTCCCAGCACTGCCACCTGCTCGGGAACAGAGATTCCTACCCGCTGGCAGGCCTCCACTACTTGCTGACCTCGCGCATCGTAGCAGGCGAAAACGGCTACCGGTTGTGGGAGCGTCCGGAGCCATTCGGCAATGGCCTCGGTCTCCTCATCGCTGTCGTATCCGAAATCCTGCGGCGCCTTGTAATGCTCGCAGGAGAGCCCTGCATTCCGGACCATCTCATCGAAAAAGCCGCCGCGCGCTACCGACCAGGCAAAGCGCTCCACTCCACAGTATGCGAAGCGTTTGAACCCACGCTCGGTGAAATGCTCAAAGGCCAGCTGAGCGATCATTTGGTTGTCGGTGGTGACGACTGGTACATCCGGCAGGTGACGGTGCGAGCTGAGGTCCACCACCGGGACACGGATTTCAGCCAGGGCACGGGCAATCTGTTTGTTCTCCACCCTGGCGAGTACTCCGTCTCCGTCCCATTCGGAGATCCATTTTGGCGGCCGATCGCCCCGGCCGTGTTCTGCCAGGTGCACGTTCCAGGGACCGTAGTTGCGGATGTATTCCTTCACCCCGGCGAGCAGTCCGCGCGCATAGCTATTCGAGGTCTCGATGAGCAGGGCAACCTTGGGTGGCTTTGGCGAGCGGTGCCAAGCTCCAGTGTTAGCCAGTTCTGAGGGCACAGGTCTCATCGCTCGGACTCTCCTTTTCTGGTGGTCCGATATCCCTCACTCGAGTTCCCGGAGCAGAGTGCCTGCGTGACTCGAGACGGCGCACGCAGTGTGCTGCGGCAAATGGAAAGACGAGATCTGTTACCTCTGAAAACAGGGGGCATTGATTGGCTCGTGGCGGTATCAATTGAGCCGGACGATCCGTTGGATCGGAACAGAAGTGCCGGCGTGAGGGGGATGAGAAAGCTTGTGAATCAATACCGCGCCTTTGGCGAGTTTTGCACGCAAAGCCTCGCGAATTTCCGGCACGGCTTCTCCGCTGGAGATCAGGACGATCCGATAGCTATTCTGCCCGGATACCGGCTCACCGCTTGGGAGTTCCGACGCCGGTTCCAAGTGGAGAGCTCCATTCGTCCACTGTACATGACCGTTGCTGTAGCATCCGAGATGTACGGCTTTCAGGAATGCAGTCACTGACTCGCCCTGAGTTTGTGTGTCGAGTTCCAACTCCATCTCTCCTTCTGCGCACTGCAGGGTGATACGCGGTTGATCCGGCACACGCGCCGTGCGCCATTGGAAGCGCGGAGCGGCATCAGGCTTCCATGTCTTCAGATGCATTCGACCATCGGGCGCACGATCTGCCGGCTTCTGATAGCGCCAGGAACGATCCCCAAAAACCTGCTCGCACAGTGCTGCCAGTTGCGGATCGTATTCCTTCAGTTCTGCACGAGTGTTCACATGGTTGTGCAACGAATCGTTTTCCCGATTGTTGTCGAACCAGCATTGAACCGCCTCCGCCCAGTACTCCTGGCGGTTTACGGCGGCATAGGTCCCTTTCCAGAGCCCATTCTCCAGAGCTTGCTGGTAGGTCTGTTTCAGCTTCTCATCGAACGCGGAATCCAGCCTGCCAAGTCCCAAGGCATGAATGGCGTGGGCAAATTCGTGGATGCCGATGTTCTCCGTCGGGTACGGGTCTCCAGGAAACGCGAGCAGGTTTTCTTCACCACAGCTGACGGCTGGCGCCTCGGGCGTGGCGCCAAGTCCACGTGCTCGCCGATCCCAGTACACCTGTGGTTTGAGCGCGGAATGTTCCGGGACATCGGTCGTATATTCGTTGTGTGCCATGACGGCGAAGCGCACCCCGGCATCTCCAAGCGCAGCAAGGACCTCCGGACGATGGGCGAGCATTTGGCGCACGATCCATGCACATTCCGCAATCGCGTCATCGGAAACTTTTTCGGAACCCACGATCGGCAATCCGCCGGCATCGAGGTATTTCTGGTAAAAGGGGGCGAGCTGGAATTTTTCGCGGACTTCAGTTGGAACCGGTCCGGGAGAGTAGGATTCCGCAGCGCTCAGAGGGTTGCTGACCAGTCCAGCGCAGGCGAATGCAAGTCGGAGAAGATTCCGGAATGCGTGTTTCATGGGTAATGTCAGGAAGGTTTCAGGGCGGAATTATCGAATTCCCGGGATGAGTCGCTGGATGGGGCGTGCACAAAGCCACAGCAATACACCTGCTCCGCCCGCGGTCGCCACCACTTGCAGAAACCTCAGGGGTATCATGGATGAATCATCCCCGGTGACATTGCCGGCGAGAAGGCCGGCAAAGAGATTGCCGAGCGCGGTTCCCAGAAACCAGATCCCCATCATCTGACCCGTCAGACGCGATGGGGAGAGCTTTGTCACGGAACTGAGTCCCACAGGGCTGAGGAATAGTTCGCCGATGGTATGCAGCAGGTAAATGGTGATGAGCCACGTTGGCCAGACCGCCCCAGTCGCCAGGGCTCTCTTTGCCGCAAATGCGGCGATGAGAAACCCGACGGCCAGCATCAGCAATCCCCAGGCAAATTTTGTCGCCAGTGGCGGGGATGCGTTGCGTTTGGCCAGCCAGATCCAGAATGCACCTACGACGGGAGCGAGGGAGATGACAAAAAGCGCATTGAACGATTGGAACCAGCCTGCCGGCATTTCCCATGAGCCGAATTGGCGGATGGTGAAGCGCTCAGCAAACAGGGTGAAGGACGAGCCGACCTGTTCGAAGCCTGCCCAGAACAGGGCGGAGGAGAGGAAGAGGATGAGAATGACAAATACCCGCTTCTTCTCCTCACCAGTCAGTCCGCCGAAAACGAGTGTCCGGGTGAAGAACCAGATCGCGATCGCTACAATCACGACAGCCGAGCGCTCAGCCAGCCAGACGGGATCGATCGAAATCACTCCCGCCATGCAGAGGCCGGCCACGATCGCGAGTAGCAGGGTGCCAGCGCCAAGGATCGCCCAGTCCCGGTGCAGGTTATGACTTGGATGAGGAGTGTAGTCACCGACGCCCGCCAGATGGCGCTCGGTGAGCTTGAACTGCACAAGCCCGAGCACCATTCCAACCGCGGCTGCGGAGAACCCCCACCGCCAGCCGATGTTTTCACCCAGTCCGCTGCAGACCAGTGGGCCGATGAACGCACCGATGTTGATGCCCATGTAAAAGAGAGTAAAACCCGCATCGCGTCTCGCGCCTCCCTCAGGATAAAGCTGCCCCACCAACGCGCTCATATTCGACTTCAGGAGACCGGAGCCGAGCGCCACGAGAAGTAGACCGAGGAAAAACGCCGGGTCTCCAGGAAGAGCGAGCACTCCATGGCCGACGGCAATGACCACACCTCCCCACCAGACGCTCCGCTTCGCGCCAAGCAACCGATCGCCGATCCATCCTCCCGGAAGAGCAGAGAGGTAAACGAGTGCCGTGTAGATCCCGTAAATGGCGGTCGCGGATTTATCGGTCAGCCCCAGGCCCCCCTTCTGCACTGCATCCACCATGAAGAGAACCAGGAGTGCTCGCATCCCGTAATAGCTCAGCCGCTCCCACATCTCCGTGAAGAAGAGCGTGTAAATGCCGGGCGGATGCGATGGACGATCCGCAGAATCGTGAACCTGTGGCTGGTTGGGAGTTACAGTTAACATGACATTACTCGAAAGCGCACCTTGCTGAAGATCCTTGTGAGCGGCGGCGGCGGAGTTGCGAAAGCTGGAGCCGCTTTTCCCGAATGCCGTATTGATCCGGTTAGCTCGAGGCGTGGAGAAAGGCGGATGATCGCTGCAGCGATTGCCTGCTCGCGGACGCCCGGCACAGAGGGAATTGCAGAGGATGCGCGTGCGCTCATGAACGGGGGGGGAACTCCCCATTCTTCTTTGATTTCCAATTTACAGCAACAATCGAGACACGAATTTACCTTGTATTCATGTGGTGCCCAAGGCAGCCATCAGCCAGTCAGTGCCACCTGCTCAACGGAGTCTCTGACTTTCGATTGCGCTTTCCCGCGATCTGGTTCGAACCGAGCGTCACGCTAATTATCTCCCTGCCGCCCACTATCGAAACCGCTTCGAAGGTCAGGGGGACAAGGTGATTACGAAAGGCGATTGCAGTTTCGGAACACGACACGTGTATGATCGAACTTCTCGAGGCGCGGATCGCACCGGCGATCGTTTTCACTTACACCGATCTGGATGGTGACCTCGTCACCGTGACCATTTCTAAATGGGCGGCCAGGTGATGCAACCTTTACGCATCCGCCCGTTCCAGGCCTTTTCGGCGATCAGCTTCAGACAATCGCCCTCAACGAAAACCAAGTCTTCAAGGGGGCGAATATTACTATCACCGCGACTCCTCAACAGGTTGAGCAAGGTATTGGAGGAGGCAACCCTTTTTATCGACGTGGACGGGGAAGGGGTGTATCTCGGGTTCTTGCAAAAAGAGGCCGGATGATGTGATCCTCTACACGAAACACCAAAGTGGCAGCGGCGTCCCGCCGCTGTGGAGCGACAGAAACCACCAATGGAGATGGAAAATGGATCAGCCAACAGGCGCAATCCATCACGGGAGAGAGAAAACCGCTAAAGCGACATCGGAATTCCATCTTCCGAGCGGGAAAAAGGATCACCCGAGCGGCACAGAGTATTCCCGCAGCGACGCAGCCTATCTTTGGAGCGACACCATCTATTCCCGGAGTGACGCAAAGTATCTTTGGAGTGACAAAAAGTATCTTTTACCGACCCGCATACCTGTC
>CBINJX010000245.1:0-7109 GCA_966251085.1 uncultured Verrucomicrobiales bacterium | reverse complement strand
TTAGAAGAAAAAATTAAAATAATTAGAAGAATTGAAAAATATAAAACAAACGGCTCCCCTTCGCGCAGGAGAACCTTTGTGCCGCTCGCATCGATCCGGAGAAGTGCTGTGTTATTCCGGGGAGTCACGCCACCCTGACCACGAGCCAGCGTCACGACAGCCAGCAGTTCGCCAGCACGCAAAGAGAAGCTCGGCACCGCCTTCAGCAAAACACCACCGATCTCCGGGACTTCACTTCCCTCGCGCAACACCGGTTCCAATCCGTTGCCGAAAACATCCGACCAGAGCCCTTCGTCATTTGATGCGGAGATCCCCGGTCCCTTGATCTTGGCGCTGAAGCCCAGTGCTCCTTCGGGCGAAACCTGCGGATCAAGGAAGCTCTTGAAGATGCCATCTTCCACTCCCGGGGCCACGCCGTTCTGAACGGCGGGAAGGGATGTGGAACCGTCCGCTTCCTGCGCATAGATCCCCTCCAGCAGTTTGCGTCCGCTGGACAGTGTCACCTTCGCGGCAAGCTTGCGCGTGTCGCTGATCGCCGGCACACCGAAGCCCCGGATCACCGTGCCTGCCGGCGGACCGTCCGGTTCCCCCGCGCCTGGTGCGGGAGTGCCCGACTCCGCTGCCAGGGATGTGATATTGGTCGTGGTGAAGCTGAGCACCCCACCATTGCTCGTTCCGGCGCTGTTAACCGCAACGACCCTGTAGTAGTGGGGAGTTCCAAGCTTCAGTCCGGACAGGGTGAAGGAGAGGGTTTGTTCGCTCATTCCGTCGATCGACTGCACTGCCGTGCTCATCCCCAGGCTGGCGCTTGTGCCGTATTCGATGTGGACGGTTGTGGGCGCTCCACTGGGAGCTACAGTGACTGAGATCGAGACGTTGGTGGAACGCACGGTGGTGATGACCCCGCTGTTGGTGGCCGGTAGGGTTTCAGAGATTACAAAAAGCTCCACGCCCGCATCCGGATCTCGTGCGATCACAAACAGGCGGGTTCCTGCCACAAACGGATTCGGGTCGGAGCTTGCCTCGCCCGGAAATAAATCGGCGGCGAGCACTGTCCCTTCCGGTGTGCCATCACTACTCCAGAGTTCCTCTCCCGCGGAGTCTCCGGTTGCTTTGAAGTAAAGCCTGCCATTGAAGACAACCAGATCGGATAGGGGAGGAAAGTCTTCTTGCTGGCCATAACCTCGCTGGGTGTCGATTCGCGGGAGGAAACGTTTCACCAATATAGTGCCCACCTCGGTTCCATCAGTCTTCCAGAGTTCATGGCCATGAAGATGATCGACGACTGTAAAAAACAGCATCCCGTTATAAGTCACGAACTTGGATGGTGATGAGCTCTGACTGCCTGGGCGAATATCCTTTACCCTGACGGTGCCTTCCTCAGTTCCATCACTCTTCCAGAGTTCACTCCCATGGATCTGATCGGATGCCGAAAAAAACAACTGATCGTTGTGAATCACGAAGCCGGAGATCCAGGAGGGTACACTGCTTGTCTCCACGGTGCCGTCACTGGTTCCATCGCTCTTCCAGAATTTCCCGCCAGCGGTGAAGTATAGCACTCCTTTATTGCTCACCAGATTTGAAGGGGCGGAGTATTGCCATTCGGGGATGACAGTCTTGATTCTCACGGTACCTTCCGCCGTGCCGTCGCTCTTCCAGAGTTCACTGCCGTAAGTGGTAGTGGCGCTGAAGAAGAGTGTGTCATTTACATTCACCAGATCGGAAACGAAGGACCTTCCTTCTGGATCGAGGTCCTTTACTCTAAAAGTGCCTTCCGGTGTGCCGTCACTCTTCCACAGCTCGGACCTTAACACGTCGATATGGACGATGAAGAATAACGTGCCTTTAACGTTCACTAGCTTATGAGGATACGAGTCGGTGACCCCGGGCCGGATATCTTTCACCATCGCGGTTCCTTGGTCTGTACCATCGCTTTTCCAGAGTTCCGCTCCATGGACACCGTCGTTGGCTCTGAAAAAGAGTGTGCCATTGACATTCACCATATCCGATATGTCTGAGGAAGGTCGAGGAAGGCCGTCTCCGGGCCGGATATCTTTCACCAGCAGAGTACCCTGGTAGGTGCCATCACTCTTCCAGAGTTCGGTCCCATGAACACCATCGTCAGCCCTGAAGAATAGCACGCCATTTACATCCACCGGTTTAGAGGGGAATGAGCTGGCACCGCTTGTCTGGATGTTCCTAACCATGTTCGTGCCGCGTGTGGTGCCGTCACTCCTCCAAAGTTCGACGCCGGCGAGGCCATTGTTGGCACTGAAGTACAGCACTCCATTGACGGGCAGCAGGTGTGAGGGGTTGGAAGAGGTGCTGCCCCACCAGATATCACTTACACGCACGGTGCCTTCCGGTGTGCCATTACTCTTCCAGAGTTCACGGCCAGCGACAGTATCACTGGCCGTGAAGAACAACGTGCCGTTTACATTAACTAAGTCGGACGGAAACGACCCGCTGCTTCCTTCTACAATGTCCTTCACCATCACGGTACCTGCCGGGGTGCCGTCACTCTTCCAGAGTTCATCGCCAGCCACGTCGTCCGAAGTTGTAAAGAACAGCATGCCTCCTACGTTCACCAGGGAGGAGAATATATAACTATGTGCCGTAGATATCGCCCTCACCACCACGGTCCCTCCTTCGGTGCCGTCACTTTTCCATAACGCGCGACCAAAGGCGCTATCCATGGTTGCGAAAAAGAGAGTGCCGTTTACGTCCACCAAGCTGTAGGGGGAAGCGCTGCTGCTGCCGGCCTGGATGTCCTTCACCAACGAGGTGCCTTTCAGTGTGCCATCGCTCTTCCAAAGTTCATTACCTGACACACCGTCCCTTGCTGTAAAAAACAACGTGCCGTTTACAGCAACGAGGTAGGATGGTGACGAGCCACCGCTGCCCGGTGAAATATCCTTCACCATCACAGTTCCTTCCGGTGTACCGTCGCTCTTCCAGAGTTCAATGCCGGAAACACTATCAGTCGCTGTGAAGTACAGGGTGCCATTCACATTGACCATGTAGGATGGCGAGGAGTCGCTGCTACCCGGCGCAATGTCCTTCACCATCACAGTCCCGTCCGGCGTGCCGTCGCTCTTCCAGAGCTCGATTCCCGAGGCTGGATTGAATGCCCGAAAGTACACCGTGCCATTCACGTTCGTCAGGTCGGACGGGTTTGGCAGGGCTCTGCCCGCCCAGATGTCCTTCACCTTCACGGTACCTTCCGCCGTGCCATCACTCTTCCAGAGTGCGTATTGCGAGCCAGCATCGCTCGCGTAGAAAAACAGTGTGCCATTTACATTCACCAGTCCGCCAGGATTGGAGCTACCAGTGCCTGCCCGGATGTCCTTTACCAATACAGAGCCTTTCCCGGTACCATCACTCTTCCAGAGTTCGATACCATACTCGTGCGTCGCTGCGGCGAAGTAAATGACACCGTTCACTTCAGCCAAGTTGCTGGGGCGTGACCCTTCCTCTTCCGGTATTTGGTTGATGTCTTTTACCAGTGACGCAGTCTCCGCCAGTGTCACGGTGGTGAGGGCGAGGCACGCGGCAAGCACACAGGCGATCCGCCTCAAAGAAGCGCAGTTCAGGGTTGAATATGGATGTTTCATCATGGGGGAGTCTGGAGGGAGGATTGGTGAGAGAGGATTTGAGCTTTCATGCAGGGATGAAGCGTGGTGTGAGGGGGATGAACCGTGCTGCCAGCCACATGGACGAGCCTCATTATGGTAAATACATCTTCTGGATTTTGTCCGGCCCTCCGCACGGCTTCATGAGAGCGAAATATTTATCAGTCTTGCAAGGTAAATACTTAGTAAATCTATGATTTACTTCGGAAACTTCGCTTTCCCGGACTGACACTTCCCTGTCCTACTGATATAGAATCCACCTGAAGCAATCAGGGAAACCCATTGCTCCAGTGCCGCATCTCCAGGAAACTGGAAATCCGAGAGGAGCGAGCTACCGCCATGCTCCCGTTAAGGAAGCAACTCACATAACCGATTGCTGGAGTGAGTAATGCGCCACACGCATTCTGGCTTCGCCGCTGTCACCGGGGAAAATCCGGCAACGTGCGCACGGCGAGGGCCGGACTTTGGCGAAATCGGGAAAATGTGCGCATCGATAGGGCCGCATTTTGCCAAAAATCAGAAAACGTACGCACGGCGGTGACCGCATTTTGCACGAATTTCGGGAATATACGCACGCGAAGGGCCGCATTTGACAGGAATTGTGGAAACGTGCGCACCGGGAGGGCCGTAATTTGGCGAAAAGTTGCGAATGTACGCACCGTGAGGGCCGCGTTTTGCGGAAATCCTGGAAGTGTGCGCACGGAAGTGGCCGCATTATGCGTAAAATCACCAAATGTGCGCACGTAAAGGGCCGCATTCGGTGGAAAATTGCCAAACGTACGCACCAAAAGGGCCGTAATTTTGAGGAAAACGGCAGATGCGCGCACCGAGAGGGCCACATCAGTGCCGAGGTCTGTCATTAGTCGGTCGAAGAAACCGTAGGCTCATTATCGACCACGCGCTCTTGATAGGGAATTCGCAAGAAAATCGATGGTATTCGGATTGATTTCATACCCTTCGTTAACGCATTGATGCGGGTGTGGAGCCACAGTCACCCCCTGCTACATCTTTTAATGCGAATGATGGTGCGTCGCTATTGGACGGAGCTTCGAAACAGCAGAACGGGACCGCGACTTCCTTCAAACTTCCGCGAGAACTGTGGCTCAGTCCGCGCCGAGTGTTTGAGGCGATCAGTGAGCCGACACGGTATCGAATCGTTCAGGAGTTTGCGACTGGCGCGCGATATACAGCTACAAACCTCAGCAAGATCGTCGAACAGGATCGGCGTCTGGTTTCCAAACACTTGAATGTGCTGCGGGAATGCGGACTGGTGGTGGAGTACTCGGGGAAAGATCGTCGATTTATTTTCAATGGGATCCTGCCGATGTTTCTCCGGGGAGTGCACGATGGTGCGCATGTCGTGGACTTTGGAAGTGGGGTGCTGCGGGTGCCGGTGAAGAAAGAGGCTCAGGTTGGAAAGTAGCTTGTCCGGACACGCGCCTCGGCGTAATCCGCTCTCGTGAAGGTGAAAACGAGAAAGGTGCTGTGGAGGCTCCTCGCGGCTGTCGGCGTGCTTTATGTCGCATCCTTTGTGGTGCTCGCGCACGGTGGAGGATATGATTGGGTGGCATCAGGCCACTTCCGGCCGATGGGGCTTCTTGCCTCGACTGATATGATGGTGTGGCAGCCGAAAACGGGGACTTTCTATGCGTTTCGAAGGGCTGGCGGTGTGGATGGTTACCAGGCTGACTTCCTGGGGCGGTTCTACAGTCCCTTGATTCTCCTCTATCAGAAGGTGTTTGCTCCCTCGATCCGCACAGTCCAGGCAGATGGCTCTCGCCCCAACCCTGCGCCGCAGCTTCCAGATCGTGAAAAGCTTCATCCCAAAATGCTGAGACAATTGCCCGAGGCGGAGAAAAACCTCGGGATGACGTGGGAGCAAATACAGGCGAAAGCGGCCTCGCCGTGATCTTGGGGAGCGCTGCAAGACCATGCTCCTGCAGCACCTGAGGCATCTGCCTTTCACCACAAAGAAATCTCCCCGCCGACGCTTGTCCCGGTAGCACCGCTGCCGTCTCCCCATGGACATTCCGTTCCGCGTCTTTCCCTCCACGCGTGCCCTTCTGCTCGCATTCACAGCCGCGCTTTTCCTCTGCTCATCAGAACCGGTCTCCGCGGGCGAATGGCACACCATTCACAAGGACAACCAGCGCTCCGGTTACACCGACGAGGTGTTAAGCGGTCCATTTGAGCGGAAGTGGTTCCGGGATTTTCATGGCGAGATGATCGCCTCACGCGTGGAGGCGATTATTGCGGAGGGGCTTTGCTATGTTGGGACCTTTGCGGGGAATGTTCACGCGCTGAAGGTGGAGGACGGGAGCACGGCGTGGACGTTTAAGACAGGCGGGCCGATCGGTGCCTCCGCGCATTATGAGAAGGGCCGGCTCCTGATCGGTTCCGATGATGGTGCGCTCTATTGCCTGAACGCCGCCGATGGTAAACTGCTGTGGCGGTATGAAGCCGATGGTGGAATCTGGGTGGCACCCGCGTGTGATGGCGAACGTGTCTATTTTGGCGATCGCACCGGGGTGTTTCACGCCGTGGCGCTCGCGGATGGCAAACGCCTTTGGACCCTGGCCACACAGGGGATGATTCTCACGCCGGCATCGATCACCGAGGATAGCGGGAAGATCGTCTTCGGCTCGGAGGACATGCACGTGTACTGCGCAGACCCTGGCGGTAAGTTGCTCTGGAAATCGGAGAAGCTGCAGGGGCTCTCGCTTCGCGATCACGCGCCGACCCTCTGGAAAGGACTCGCCATTGTGCAGACGAATCCAGCGGACGGTTTCCACGAAGTGATGAATCGGCAGGGGGAGGTGATGAAGGAGATTCAGCGAGAGATTCCCATCGGGGCAGGGGAGAAGGTGCTGCTCGATAAATGGAACGACTATATCGTCACTCCGAGCGCCGAGCGCCGAGCGGCCGAGCAGGAGGGGATCATTCAGTATCTCCGGGAGCATCGGCACGATCAGACGTTCTATGCGGTGCAGCTGGAGGATGGGAAGGAGCCGTGGATCGCTCCGATCTTCTACACGGCCGGGCTTCACAATCCGCCCACCGGCCCGACATTCAATTCCAGGACGGGTGATCTCTATGTGATCTATCGCACTGCGCTCACGACCTATCTGCGTGGGGTACGCCGGTATGCGGGAATTGCCAGGTTGGACCGGGACACTGGGAAAGTCGCGTGGTCTTGGCCGGAGGAGGAGCGCCAGGAAAGCTGGTACGCCATGCCGCTCATCGGCGACGAGACACAGGCGCTCAGTCTCATGGGTGACTGGCTGATCGGGAATCATCAGGGGATTCTCACCGGGCTGAATCTTGGTTCCCTGAAGCTGCAGCGAATCTGGGACGGTCGCGATACGTACGGCGGGATCTTTGGTCCGGGAGCAGTGCCAGGCGGCTTCGATGGAGCGCGGCGCCTCGCCCGGGAAGGGATTCTCACCGGAATGCCGAATGAATGGCATGGTCCGGACC
>CBINJX010000244.1:0-7122 GCA_966251085.1 uncultured Verrucomicrobiales bacterium | reverse complement strand
CCCATCCTCCATGTTGACCGACGCGATCGACTGGGCGATCGCCCGGAACAGCGACAAGACAAGCCCGTATTACGGAAAGCTCGACACCTCCAAGGTCGCGGTGAGTGGCATGTCCTGCGGCGGACTGCAGGCATTGGAGGTCGCCCCGGATCCACGGGTTACCACTGTGATGATCTGCAACAGCGGCCTTTTCGAGAATCCACGAGGCGGGAGAGGCGGGATGCCCGAGCTGACAAAGGATCAGCTTACGAAGCTGCATACGCCCGTGATCTACATTCTGGGCGGAGAGAAGGATATCGCCTACAACAATGGCATGGATGACGTTCGCCGGATCAACCATGTGCCGGTGTTCGCAGCGAATCTGAACGTCGGGCATGGAGGTACCTACGCCAAACGGCATGGAGGCGACTTTGCGATCGTTGCCACGGCGTGGTTTCAATGGCAACTGAAGGACGACGAGACTGCGGCAAAGATGTTTGAGGGCGAGCCGTGCGGCGTCGCCACGATGGAAGGTTGGAAAGTCGAGAAGAAGAAAATCCGCTGATTGGGCAACGGCTTGAGACTCGAATGAGCATGATCCGGCGAATCAGGCGGGGTGAGGGCGAACTCTTTCGTTCGGTGCGACTTACCGCATTGAAGGAATCACCTGAAGCATTTGGCTCCACCTATGAGTCAGCCCTCCTGCGTTCCGTGGAGAGTTGGAAAGAGCAGGCCGACGGTACGGCAGAAGGTTCCGACCGCGCCACGTTCTTATTAACTCATGAGGAAACGCCGGTCGGGATTGTTGCCCTTTATCGGGATTCCGAGAGAGCTGATCAGGGAGAGATTATCCAGCTTTGGATTGATCCTCCATTGAGGGGAACGGGGGCAGCCGTTGAACTTGCAGAAGCGGTTTTGGAATGGGCTCGGAGGAATGGATTCTGCCGTGTCGTTGCCGCAGTTTTTGAAGGTAATCACAGATCCCGAGGATTCTTACGGAAGCTCGGTTTTCTTCCTTTGGACGATTCCTCCATCAAGCGTGACGGTCAGGAGATTCTGGTTAAACAGCTGGTACGGTGAGACGGCGGCCAAAACGATCGCTTTCCTTAAATGCGCGGCCGGATTTGTGGCGGCACGGGGTAGCAGTAACGAGATCGGAAGCCCTGCTGTGTAGCGGCGGCTCTGGTAAGGCTGGGTGTCCGATAGTGCCTGAACGAGGGACGTGCGGCATTCACACCATGATGTAAACTGCTCTAAGATGGCATGGCCCTACGGGTTGCATGAGCGAGTTCTCGTAATGTTCCTGTAACATAACCTTAATCTTTGGTCAGTGCCCGGCGATGTCCCCCCATACGCTTGCTACTACAGCCCGTTTCCTGGGGAGCGTCGTGCTCACTTCCAAAAAGCACGTATCAGATCCCTCTCGCTATGAACAAACCGTCCCCCCGGCGTATCGTCCTCACCCGCAGCATCGCCTCATTAGTTGCGCTCTCCTCCCTGGCTTCAACGGCTTCCGCTGCCGATGGCACGTTTACGAACACGAATGGCGGTGCGTGGAACACCGCGACGAACTGGTCTTCCAGCACGATCGCGGACGGGGCAGGCTTTACGGCAAATTTCAACACGCTCGACATCACCGCGGACCGGACCGTCACGCTGGGAGCGGCTCGAACGATTGGGAACCTGATCTTTGGCGACACGACGACCAGCTCGGCAGGCAGCTGGATCATTGGCAACGCCTCGGGGCAGACCTTCGCTTTGACCCTTGCCGGTTCGACTCCCACGGTTACGGTCAATGCGCTCGGCTCGGGCAAGATCGCCAATATTAACGTGGCCGTGGCTGGCACTGCCGGCCTCAGGAAGGAGGGAACGGGCGTCCTTCAGCTCTCGCAGGCTAACACGCTGAGTGGCACTCTCTCGGTGAATAACGGCACGCTGCGACTGGGCAACAGCGGCGCAATCAATAGCGTCGGCTCCGCGATTGCAGTAAATGGCAATGCGGCCATGGGCGCTACTGGCTCAGTGATCCTGCAGCTGAACGACAATGTGACTGCCGGTTCAGGTAAGACGGTCACACTCACTGCCGGTCCATCGCGCACAGCGCTAATCGGCGGTGCTAATTCCCACTGGCAGGGTGATGTCGTTCTGGCGGGGACTTCGCTGAATACGATTCAGGCCTCCAGCACAGGCGGCAACTTTACCGTCTCCGGAAATATCAGCGGAGGCGCGGGCGCGGCATTCACGCTCCGTGGTGGTGGAAACGGCAACATTACCGGCAACATCAATATTTCTTCGGCTCTCAACAAGACCGATGGCGGCACGTGGACGATCAGTTCTGCCGGCCACACCTGGACTACTGTCACGAACATCCAGGACGGTCAGATCACACTTGGGATCGATAACGCTCTCCCCAATGTGAATCTCGTGCTCGGGCAGAACAGCGGTACGAACGGACGCTTCGAACTGAATGGCTACAACCAGGCCGTGGCCAGTCTCAGCACCTTCACCAGCTCCAGCGGAACCAACCACATCATCCGCAACTCCAACCTGACGAGGCCGAGTACACTCGCGTTTACGACTGCGGCAGGGGCTACGGATATCCTGAAGAATTCGCATATCCAGGGCACTGGCGCGCTCACGCTTGCAAAGAACGGCCCGGGTCGTTTTGAGCTTCAGGACGTGCGCACGGATAACTCCGGATTTGAGGTGAACGATGGAACGTTTGCATTCACCGGCACTCTCGAGCGCCATGTACGCGCGGATATCTCCGGTCTGGCGGCGGCGACCATCGAGAGGACAGGGACCGGAACGACAAATCTCAACGGCAGTTTCAACCACGCCGGCACGACGCTGGTCTCTTCCGGTCGCCTGAACGTCGGCTCGGGCACTGCCGGTGCGATCACGGTGGCCGATGGAGCTACGCTTGGGGCTGGGCTCAACGGCGGCAGTCTCACGGCAGCAGCGGTCACCTTCAATGGCGCCGCCACGTTCGCACCAATCCTGGGGCAGGCGACTGCGCCTGTTCTACTCGATGCTGCCAGCTTCACTACCAATGCGGCGGGTACTGCGGTAACGCCGCACGGAGCAAGCATCGCAGTGGGATCTTACAAGCTGGTTCAGTACGGCGCAGGCAGTACACCGAACCTGGTTCTCGGTGCGCCCGGTACCTATCCGCACATGACGGCGACTCTCGTCGATGATCCTGTAGCTCGCCGGGTGGATCTGAATGTGACGGCTGTCGATTCGCTGATCTGGACAGGAACCGTCGATGGCGTGTGGGACGTAAACACCACACAAAACTTCAAGCTGGCATCGAGCCCCACCACGGCTGCGCCATTCTTCCAGGGTGACGCGGTGTTGTTTGACGACACGGCGGTTAACACCACGATCGCCACGGCGGGGGAGGGCCGCATTGGAAACCTGACATTCGATAACAGTTTCTTTTTTGATTATACGATCACCGGCTCGCTCGCTGGGCCGGGCGGGATCACGAAGAAGAATACCGGCACAGTCACTCTCGCGAGTGCCAATACCTTCACCGGGCCGATTGGAGTTTCCGACGGAATGCTCGTGCTAGGCGGCGCAAACACGGGTCACGGCGCGGTCAATGTAACCGGCGGCACTCTCAAGCTCGGTCACGCGGATGCGATCAGCAGTGGCGCTTCGGTAAAGATCTCCGGGGGCGGTACGCTCGATGTGGGGGGACTCGCGCCAAACATCCGCATCCCAGAACTCCGCATCTCCGGCGCCGGCGTGGATGGAGGGGGCGCAGTGATCAATAGCGGCGCAGGTATCACCAATAATAACCATGCCTCGGTAATCGTGCTGGAAGGGGACACCTCCTGGGGCGGAACCGGACGCTACGATATTGCCGGGGTGCGATTCGATGGCGGGAACTTCACGTTTACCAAAACAGGGAGCAACGAGACGTGGTGGTCGGCCATCACCGGCTCCACCCTGGGACCGGTGATGGTGGAAGGGGGCACCTTTGGAATCCAGGGGCTCAATGGCATCAACACCAGCGACACTATCACAGCGACATTCGCGGGAACGATCGGGGTCTACGGCGGTTCAACGAATGTCACGAGGCCGATTCTTCTCGAGGGTGGTGCGCTCCTTGCGACTGGTGGCGGCACGCCGATCATCGGGGGGACGGTCACGCTGGTGACTGAAGACTTCGCAGAAGCACCCAGTCAGCGAATCGGAGCAAATGGTTCGAATGTTCTCAACATCACCGGCCAGCTCACCGGCCCCGGCGGATTTGAGAAGTACAACACCGGCACGGTTCAGATCCAGAGCGCCAATCACGATTACCAGGGCAACACGCTGGTCAGCGGCGGAACGTTGAACTTCAATGCGAATGGCGCCTTGCCGGCGACGACCGGGCTCATCGTGAACGCTGGCACATTCGATCCCAGCAACAAGACGCATGTCGTCGCGAGCGTCGCGGGAGCGGGTGGTGTAATCGGGCAGGGGACTGCAGGCAGTGGCCGGATCGAGACGACGCAGAGTGATGACACCGGTTTCAGCGGTCAGCTGAACCGGGCGACGCTTGCGATGAACGGAACGGGAGTGCTCACGCTCGGCGGTACGCTCGATAACATTGCTGGCATCGTGGAGGTCAACAGCGGCACTGTTGTGCTAGGTAAGGGAAATATCACTCCGGTCGGGTATGCGATTCATGCCTTGGGAACCGGCCTCACGATCAATGCGGGCGGCACTGCGAGGCTCGACGGGTACTACGATCCCTCGGTGGCCGTGACCGGGGTGAATGTGGCTCCCTCCAACAAGGACGATCTCACCTATGTGGACCAGATTTACAACGCCGTGACGATCAACGTGAATACAGGTGGTACATTTGATCTCAACGGCAGGCAGGAGGCGATCAACGGGCTGAGCCAGACCACACCGGAAGGTGGTATTGTCACCAACACGTCTGCGACGGAGGCTGCCAAGCTCTTCGTCGGACATCAGAATGGGAGTAGCGCTTTTGCGGGTGTGATCCAGGATGGCGGCGCCGCGGTTGCGATCGAGAAGATTGGAACCGGCACGCTGACCCTCAGTGGTGTGAATACATACACCGGCGAGACCGTTGTTACTGCAGGCAATCTTGTCGTGACCGGAGCTCTCGGGAACACGGCTGTGACAGTTGGCAATGGAGCCACGCTTTCCGGAAACGGCACGATCGCCGGTTCAGTAACGCTCAATGGCACGCTGCTCTCGAGCAACTCCATTGGTACGGTCACCGCCAACAATGGTTCGACGATCAGCGTCGGCGGAGCCGGGACTGTTGCCTCCACGCTCAACACAGGCAGCATCACACTGGGCGCAGGCGGCACACGCACGCTGAGCCTGGATTTCGACGGAACGGCCATCGATCGCATCAACAGCAGTGTCTCCAATGGACTTACGCTGGATGGCTCGAACAACGTCACGGTGTTCTTCCCGAATGGCGGAGGATGGAAGGCAGGCAGTTACCCGGTCTTTGGCTACACGGGCACACTCCAGGGCACAGGCACGAGTACACTAACACTTACCAATCCTACCGGGCATAACATCGTTACCTTTGTCGATGATCCGGTCGGAAAGACCGTCCAGATGCAGGTTGTCCAGAACGACGCCGTATGGGCCGGTGGCGTCAACGGAACCTGGGATATCAATACGACTGCGAACTGGAACATTGCCACGCCTCCGGCAAATGTTTTCCTGGATGGCGACAATGCGGTCTTCAATGACACCGCTACGACTTTTGCGGTCACGATTCCGGCGAACGTCACCCCTTCCAGTGTCACCTTTGATAACTCCACCAACGACTACACGCTGAGCGGATCGGCGGGTATCGCCGGCACGGGTTCGGTGCTGAAGAAGGGGGGCGGCACTGTCACACTCGCCAATGCAAACACCTACACCGGCAGTACACTGGTGCAGGCGGGTACGCTGGTGCTTGATTACTCTTCCGTCACACCCGTGGCGGCAAGCAGTCCGGTCAATGTGTCGGCCGGGGCCATGCTGAAGGTGGTGCGCGATGATGCGAACTTTACCTTCAATAATTCAGTTGCTGGAGCGGGCACAGTCGTCATCGATCCGCACGCTACCGCGAGCGCTGCAAGCCGCGAGGTGATGGTCAATGGCAACAACAGTGCCTTTGCTGGTACTTGGAATCTGTCGCCCACCAGCGGAACTTTTCGCGTGCCGGTCGGTTCGAATAACGTCCTCGGAAGTGCCGCTGTGGACATCGATGACGGTGGCCAGGTTTTCGTAAATACGGGCAACCTGACCTTTGCCAACAATTTCACCATCACTGGTAACGGCTACTCGGAGGCGGCTGGCAGTCTCGGGGCACTTCGCGCGGCCAATCCCACGACCTTCACCGGCACGATCACAGTGGACGGTACGGCGAAGATCGGTGCTTACGGAGGCCAGGCTAACATCACCGGGACACTCACAGGTGGAGATCTCACCTTTGGCGGCAATGCCAACGCTAACGTCAACGAGACCATGGTGCTCACCGGTGATGCTTCCGGCCTCACGAGTTTTCAGGTCAACGGTGGTAGTACGAATGCCGGTACCATCACGCTCCAGGTGGGTGATGGAACGACCAGCGGTGAACTCGGCACGGTGCCGATTACGCTGCGGAACGCGGGGAAAAATGCAGTCCTGCGCTTCCGGCAGGCGGATGACTATGTGCTAAAGGCGCCGGTGACCTCCAGTGGCAACACCAGCTTCCATGCGGATACGGTGGCCGGTACAGCTACAGGCAAAGGATTGGTCCTCACGGATCTGGTCAGCATCAACAGCGGCACCTTCCAGGTTGGAACTGCGGCATTGCCGAACAATACGGTCGCAAAATTGACCATCGAGAACGGGGCGGTGGTCAATGCCGGAAACTTCAACCTCGGCGAGCAGGCAAACAAACTCGGCTCTGTGGACCAGACCGGTGGTGACGTCTCCGTTGTGAACCAGATGCGTATCGGTCATTACCCGAACGAGACAAGCACCTATACCCTGAGCGGTGGCTCGCTTACCATCACCTCATCGGCAGGCGCCAATTTCCCGTATGCGAGCGGCGTATCCGAGCAGAACGGCGGCATCTATCTCGGCATCGACGGTACCGGTGTGTTCAACCACAACAACGGCACAGTA
>CBINJX010000243.1:0-7125 GCA_966251085.1 uncultured Verrucomicrobiales bacterium | reverse complement strand
GATTGAACAGCAGGAGAAACAAATTCCGTCTGATAACGCTTCTCGATGATGGTTTCACAAACGCCCCGTTCACCATCCAGAGCATGGACCATCGGATAACCCATGAGCAGCGCTTCCTTGCGTCCAACTGAATCAAGGATCTGCTCAACCGCGCCGTCGATCTTTTCGGGATTGCGAAGATCGGGAAGCAGCGCAAGCGCCTTGGCCTGTCGCATCGCCACCATGAGAACTTCCACTCGCACGCTCGATTGCGGAGCTTTTTCAGGCTGCTCCCGGGAGGAAATGGTGACTGAGGGAGCATCACCGGCTGATGCGACATAGACCCAGAGGAGAAGTGTGCTCAGCACACCAAGAATTATTCTCATTGTTTTGGGAGGTGCGGCGATATTGTGCCCCGGCAGAGGGCGCAGGGAAAGCGCTGGGTCATGCCAAAGCACGGGCATTCAGGAAGAGCCGTTCGCCCCAACCCATCCCCTTTCAACTCTCCTCTACGACGGTAAGTGACGAAGCAGATGGAGGCAGAAACCAACGCTGTGATCTCGTATGTTTCTGCATGGAGGAGAGGCAAGAAGCGCCTCGCCATCCTGCCAGCGGATATGCGAAAGAATGTTAAATTCCTATGAAACCCAAATCTCCGCCCAAGTTCATCACCTTCAAAGACATGATGAAGTACGAAGAAGAGTGCGCTCATCGAGACGAGGAGATCGAGGAGGCGCAGCGTCTGATAGACTGCCTGGTCGGCAGCAAGGCCGACCGGCTGGAATCCTCGAGGATCCACATGCCCCATCCTCTCGAGGTTCATCTCAATGGATGGTTCGCGCCTGAGCAGCTGAGAAAGTTGGCGGATTACATGGAGTCGATCGAGCGCTGAGCGCTTCATGACTCACTTAAGTTTCAGGGCTCCCTGCGGTGAAAGATGAACGAATGCGTAGGCGGGAAGGCCTCAAGTTCTCAGGCGATCAGCTGGATATTGCCGCCTTTGGAACGAGCTAAATGTTATGGCTAAATTGGCGAGTTGGTTTCGCATTTGCTTTGCCCAACGTTGCGCGCGTGAGCGGCGGATTGAGGTACGATCCGCTGCTCCGCAGATCAGCTGACGGGGTAGATCGACACTCGATGGAACTGGATTTCACATCAGGCTACTCCGAAACCATCACTTCTTCGGGCTGAAACGTTTACCGTTCCAGACCATCACTCGTCTTATGCAGTTTGTGTCGGGATCGTAGGTCCCCTTACCCTCCTCCTCAGGGAAATCTTCAGGTTTCCAAAGTTCATGGATTTCCCATCGTCCCCCGTCGCTTTTCTGGATTCTGCTCCATACCATCCCAGCATAGGAATCAGTAGTGTAGAGTGTTTTCACCGTCCCCTGCTCAAAGGTCAGGAGGTATACATCTTGGATCCTATGTTCTACACTCACCCATATCGCCTTCTTTCCAGTTGAGAGGAAATCATCCACGGCGATCATCGTTTTGGCCGCAAAGCCTGAGCCGATTGGAAAATAACGTGAGGTCCGCCCCTCAAGCGGCGGGAAGGTCAAGAAAACGAGGTTTACGTCTTCAAGCTCCGATGCCGCACTTTTGTTTCGGAAAACGAGCAACCGATTGGCACGCTTCTCTTCAGCGGACAACTCAAGTTCCTGAATTTGCACTTCCGCACTCGCGCAACACGCAAGGGAATAGAAGCCAAGGCAGGCCGTCCTTAGCCACATACCGCTGGGATTCAGTCCTTTGATTTTCATGTGTCCAGAGGGGTAAACGTACAGTTCCACTCAACAGCTTGGAAGTCGATGACCGATATGCAGGCAGCACTGCCGGCCGGGGGGGATATGGATTGTGAGTTGGAGGCGTGAATGTGCCGGAGGATCGGAGGAATGAATGAGTTAAGAATCTCGGCAACGGTGAGGTTACGGGACTCTCCATCACTTGATCTGCGTCGAGAGTAGATTGCCCTCCCAAAACCTTTCTCCAATCCTTCGCCGTACGCATCTCGAACCGGATTGATCAGGCCCGTATGCACAGACTGACAGATTCTTCAGGTACGGTTCTCCCTCCGCTACCGTCCGCCTTCGCCCCCATCCGAAGGCGGTGGCACGTCCCGTCCCGCGACTGCACCCCCGACGTGGCACCGCACTCCAAATGCGCCTGATCTATTTGCGGTTGAGAGCTTTTGATCGCAAACGTGCGATCGTGTGAATGCGTCCTCTTTGTTATGGTTCGCAAACCGCCCGTGCACTATATGCCGCGCTGGTGAATCAATCTTCCTCTACCGCAAAACTCCTCGGCCTCCTCTCCGCCTGCGCCGCCCTGCTCACCGGTTGCGGCACGATCGAGCCTGTCGCACGTGGTTCCTGGCAGGACGCCGGGCACAACTTCAAGGTTCGGGTCGCGTCGGGTAAACCTGTGCGTGGCACGCCGCTTGTCACTACCCCGATGGAGAGGAGGGTTCCTACGCCGACGGACGAGAGCGCGGCGGAAAATCTTCAGATGCTCGAGCATAAGTTCCCGGCGCTCGCGGCATCGTCGCTCGTTGGAAGGGGTGTCTTTACTCCGCCGAGCAATCGTCCAGCCACAAAGCTGCATTCCCGAATCGAAGTCTTCTCAAACGGCTCGACTGCGCTGCGTTCCCTTATCGGTTTTGGTGCAGGGATGCCCGCGTTTCGGATCACCGGCTCAATCATCGCCCCGGATGGTACCACCATTTTGGAGTTCAATGGCTTCCGAGGTTATGAAGGGAAGGATTCGGCGTGGGTCGGTTCGCGCCAGGTAATCAATAGCCAACTCGATGACTTCGTTGAGGATTTCACAGAGATTATCGAGGTAAACCTTCCTCAATAAGCCGGTAGTAGTACCCGGTTAAGTGTTGCGCATGGGAAGATTTGAGCGAGGTCTTTGCTCATAAATACGGTGGAGGTGAGAAAACTGGAAAAGCGTCTGGAGCAGTTTCTGGAAGATCTCGTTGCACCGATGGGTCGCAGTGAACGGCGGCACTGGGCTTGTGTTCACGGGGAAGGACTGCTTCAGGACGGAGAACGCAAGAGCATCTCGGATGGTGACGACTCTTTGGGTCGTCAAACCCTGCCGAGAACCGCCTCTCCATCAAACGCGCTTTTCGTATTTCATTACGGCGAGGCAGAAGAGGCAGGCAGAAGCCGCAGGGTAAATGGGAGCACCGCACCAGGATACAGAGAGAGGCCGATTGCGGTGTTCTCGTCCTGGAATACCACGCCCTCCAGAGAGTACACCTTTTTGGTCATGACGTCGTAAAACGTTCCTCGAAGCCGACCGGTAGCAGGATCGAGTTTCAGTTTGAGACGATCGCTGCCGGGCTCCAGCACCATCATCCGGTGCGGAGCGGACAGGTACAGCAGCTTCTCGATGGGTGTTGTGTCGCTCGGCGACGTCAGCGTGAACAAGGCTTGGCCCGGCATGCCAGACATCGGCTTCGCCGACGGTTTGATCCTGTATGGGAAGCCACCCAACGTGAGATGCGTTTCAAAGCCGGACGGATAGTATTCGCCCGCGATTCCCACTGGTTTACGCCAATAGAGACCGCCGGCGAAATGACCGGACTGATCGATGACGCTGAATTTCGGGCGACCATGAATGCTTCCCCGAGTCTCCGGTCGCTTACCATAAAGGTGGCGGTAGATCGGGATTTCGCCCTGCCGGGTAACCGCCGCACCAACTGATAGCCGGGAACCGTCACCCAAGGTAGCAGAGATAACCGCGTTCCCGGCCCCAGAGATCACCATCGTGCCGTATCCGCGAGCTTGGGGTGCCGGTCCGGCGCTGACCGGCTCTCCATCTTCAACGGCAGGCTCCAGACGCATCGTATAGCGTCCTTTCAAAGCAGAAGCCTCTTTGCCCATAAGAACCCGCTCCAGCACGCCCTCGGCAATCTCTGCACCGAACTCAATAGTGGCAGTGACCGCACCGGTCTGAGGCTCAGGAGTGAGGCTCAGATGAAGCGGCGGCTGTCCGTGGCTCCGAAAAACAGCGACGTGTGTTCCTGACTCACCGAAACTGCCGCGCACGGAATACGCATGTTCGCACCACTCGAGTCGCCCCGTGAAGGATCCGCTACGCGTACAGGTGATCTTCACTCGCCCGGCCAATTCATCATGGCCGTTTACCTTCACCAATCCGGCATACGTTCCTCCGATGGATGCCAATCCCCGCACTAGCACACTGGCCGTGGAGATCTCGCCGGAGGCACTCTTCACGCTATAGGAAAATGAGTCCTCGCCAGCAAAATCGGCGCGGGGAATGTACTTCAGCTTTTTTCCCTGACTGATGGTCACCTGCCCGAAATTGCCTTGTGCCGCGGAGACAATCACCAACCTGCTTGGCATATCCGAAGCGTCGTTGGCCAGTACTGGGAGCACAAACGTTTTCCGCCCGAACGCGGAGAACACGTCATCGACCGCGCGCACGCCCGGGGTGGTAGTGAAAACCTGCTCCGGCCCATATTGCACACCACGCGAAGTAACCCAGACCAGGCGGTAGTAG
Organism: uncultured Verrucomicrobiales bacterium; assembly: GCA_966251085.1. Lineage (GTDB taxonomy): Bacteria > Verrucomicrobiota > Verrucomicrobiia > Chthoniobacterales > Chthoniobacteraceae > CBINJX01. The sequence goes on along the minus strand of CBINJX010000243.1, from coordinate 2,617 downwards.
TACGTGGCTCCGGGAGTTAGCTCCGTCAGGGCAGCGATTATTTCACCCGAAGCATCCAGGGACTGAGTGGGCGTGCGGCTCGTAAAGTCGCCCTTAACGCCATACTCGAAGTAAACCTGCGATGGAATAGCGTGCGCTACCAACCGCGCGTGCACGGTGGCGGTGCTGCTGCTCAATTCCATGAGGGGCTCCGGCGAAACCAGAAATGGAACATATTCATACAAGCCGATGTCTGTCCCCTGCCCGGCTCCGTTCGGGACGGATTCCACATCGACGCCACGGGGGTATCCATCGGGATCCATAGGATTTGTGGCGGAGAGACCGGTATCAATGGTGAGTCTGCGGAAAGGTGCAGATCCGGCAGTCGAACGTTTCGCGCGTTCTCGTGCCGGCCATAGAGGGTGATGCTGCTGGCGGTATTAGTCTGCACTCCCATGCAGATGTTGTTTCCTATCAGGATCGCTCCCCGGAGTGCACCCGGGGTAAGATTCGGTTCCTGCAGCGTGAGCAGAGTCGTATCTGTGGCAGGATCATACACAGGAGACGAACCGAGAGCGATGCTGGACCACTCTGCCCATCGGGGATCTGCCGACAGCGCGTCACGAAAGTTCGCCGACAGCGCATTTAAGGAATCGGCCCCGCGAACACTCCCTTGGGATGACAGGTAGAGATCGGAGCCGTTGTTAAAGAAGAGGCAGTTATCGACCTGCAAGTTGGCTTGGTTTCCGTAGAGAAAACCAATTGCTCCATGACCATGTCCGGAGAAGATGCAGTTTTGCAGCCTCATCTCGCCGCTATAATAGCCTGCCAGTCCGTTGGTCACGCTGGCATCGCTATTCCGCAAGAAGACACATTGCTCAGCGGCGAGTGTGGCGCCTTCCACCAGCACCCCGCCGCCATAGTACGACTCCGCCACATTCCCGGCTACGAGGCAGCCGTGCATGGTGAGATTCGAGCCTGCGCCGGCATGGAAACCAGCACCTTGATACGAGGTGTTCACAGTGATTGCGCTGTCAATGGCAGTGATTTTTCCACTGGTGTTGATACCGCCACCGTCTGCAGTGGCATTGTTGGATATGAGCCGAGACCGGCGCAACGTCACCTCCCCATTTAAGGCGACCGCCAGCCCCCCTCCAGAGTTCGCACTGTTCGCGGCGATCGTGGTCTCTTCGAAAGTAACCCGTGCACCTCCCACCCAGACACCACCTCCTGAGCCCCCAGTGGTGTTCCGCTCGATCCGGCAATGGCGAATGGTGGCCGTGCCCGTCAACTCTTCTATGAGCAGACCGGCTCCGCGAGCGCTACCGGATGGAAGAGTACCACCCGTGATTGTGATCCCCTCCACCAGCGGCGAGACACAGCCGGAAAGATCCAGCACGCGGCCGGGTGTACCGCCGGGCGCTCGCAATATTGTAGGATACACATCCGGCAGCGGAACATTCCTCGCCGGCCCTTGTGCGTGCGTCGCACCCGGGTAGCCCCCGCGCAGGCGCAAGCTACCGTGAAGCTTGAACGAGCCCTCGTATTGCCCCCCGGCCAGATAGATGGTCTCCCCTCCCGTGGATGCTGCCGCAATCGCAGCTGCAAGGCTCCGATACGGACTTTCCCACGAGGAACCGTCACCATCCTCGGCCGCGCCCGCATCGACATACAGATGCTGAGGCTTCGTTACCCAGAGAGGCAGGGATAATTCCGATGGGTATCCGTTGCCTGTTTTTAGTCTCAATTCCGCTTTGTAGGTACCGGTTGGCGCTGAGGACAGTAGCTCTGGGTCAAGGCGCACCTGCAGCGTTAGCGATTGCCCCGGCCTTATGCTGAGCGGTGTTTGCAATGGCAGCACATTGAAATAAGGTGCTCCAGCACCGGCGAGAAAGATCTCATCCACGCTTAGTGGTGAGGCTCCCGTATTGCTAACTCGGATCTCGAGGACCTCTGGCGGTCCGTCTTCATATACCGGCGAGAAGCTCAGTTCCGGGAGAGAGAACTCGCCTGAGGGCAGTTCGCTGGGCTGATACCAACCTTCCAATGTGAGGCGAGCTGTCGCCACGCTGCCCTTGATCTCGAGCAATTCGTACCAGCCGGTCGTGGTTTCAAAGCTCGCCGCCACCGGCGTCAACGCACTAAGTTCCGCATCGAGGTTCTCTTCCAGACGTGCGGCAAAGCGTTCGGGGGTGGAAAAGGAGGCATCTGGAACGTTGAGTTGAGTGACGGTTTCGAAGTGATACCGCCCCGCGCCCACGCGCGAGATGATTCCAGGAGCGGTTAACGCAGCGAGGCTGCTGGCAATGTCTGGCAGAAAGGTTCCCGGCAGGTTCGCTGGCCGGTAATCCGTGCCGATACTCTCCGCGTTGCGGCGTACCCCTCTCGTCAGATCCTGCTGCGCTGCGTCCAAAAACGCGGCATACTCCATCTGTAACCCGGAATCACTACGCCACGGCTGCGTTAGGGCATCGTACGCATCGACGTCGTTTTCGTATAAGGCACGAAAATAGGGCCAAAGTTTCTCCGGATGGCGCTCGCGAAGGAACTGAAACAGCAGCGCGGCATTTGGGTAGAAGCCGAAGCCCGAGCTGTATGTTGCGCCGATAATCTGGGCGATGGTCATCCTCTCGGAGCC
>CBINJX010000242.1:0-7134 GCA_966251085.1 uncultured Verrucomicrobiales bacterium | reverse complement strand
CGATCCGGTGATCAACGGATGCGACGCGAGTTGGAGCGCGGTTGCTTTGGAGAGAAATACCGGAGGACCGCCACCCCACCGTTCCTGACGATAATTCAGGTTGCCGCCTCCCATGAGCGAGATCCCGAAGGGAGCTTCCTCCCAACTTGCGGAATCGTGCGCCACACCGAAGCAGTGCCCCAGTTCGTGCGCAATTCCACCGAGATACATGCTGTTGAACTTCGCCACACTCTGCTCAACCCGGGGATAATAGTGCTCCGTGTAGACAATCTTCTCGGCGGTGTTTGTCAGTTGCGCCGGGTCGAGCAGTTCGCAATCCGCCGCATGACATACCCCCTGTGCATGCGAACCGCGGCCATAATACGGCGCATCGAAGACATAACGCCCGTCCGGCTCCTTCCTGCAGAGTGCGTAGAGCACCAGGAGATGCTCCCGGTTCATATCCATCTTCCCCCGAAGTGCCTCAAAGATCTCCATGGTGGTTTGATTCCCGGACTCGTGCCGATACCCGCTTGCCGGACGTTTTCCTTTAACGACATGCAGCACGAGCCGGCCGTCCTTCTTCTCCAGGGGAAGACCTTCGGAACGAATACCGAAACGCTGAAGTGCATCCCGGTAGAAGTCACTGACATCGCTGAGAGCACGATCCAGCCGTTCTTCGTATCCTGGCAGCGGCTCCCGGTCACTCGGGTGAAAATAGACCACGCGCAGTTTTGCCCCCGAGGGAGCCGCCCCTTCGTGATAGGCAGAGATGGCACTCAGAGCCTCCTGCACCATCGTACGGCCTGCGGGATCATCCGGCACACCATTGGCGTGGCTCTTCGCCACGAGCACAGAAATGATTACAGCCGCCAACGAACGGAGGAAAAGGGGGATCATGGAAATGGCGCTCCGGTTTGCTTCTTTGCTACCGCTGCGACATCTACCCACTACGTCCGGATTCCAAAAGTAGTTTGTAGCGACCTGGATTGCCCTCGCGCCGTTAAGCGCGTTGGCTAAGCCGGTTCATCCTCAAAGATTCTCTGAAGCTCTGGATGCGCAATGCTGCGAACTTCGTCCCGTGGAGTCCTGCCGTCCTTGTCCACCGCCGTGCGGTCGGCTCCATGGGAGACGAGGATTCGCACCGTCTCCAGCGTTGCCTCGGGAACCAGGTTGCTGATGGCGAGATGAAGAGGCGTCGCATCGGATTTGGAGCGGGCATGGATATTTGCACCCGCTTCCAGCAATGCTCTCACGGCATTGGGACTGCGACTGACACTTGCCAGATGGAGTGGCGTCCAGCCTCCGGTACCAGTTGCCTCGAGTGGTGAACCCCACCCCACAAGTAAGCGGATGATTTCGTCCCGATCATTTGCGGCCGCCCTGTGGATCGGCAGCCATCCATATTGGTCTGGCTCCGTCACAGAAACACCCGCGGCATACATCGCTCGCACGCGGTCAATCTCACCAGCAATGACTGCCAGCACGAGGTCACGGGTCGTGGGTTTTTCACTCATATAAAGCTCGTTGCGAAAATGTCGGCATAGAGGCGGAGGTGGCGAGAGCGAACGGCTGCTGTGTGGAGGCGGCTCTGTCCCGAGCTTGCGAGGGACGTGCCGCCTCTGATACCCGAGTGAAAGGAGTCAGGTCTTGAATTCACGCCGATGCTCCGTGAGTTGTAATGCTCGACAGTAGACAGCGTGAATTCAGGACTTAACCCGGAGGTATACCAAGATGACAAAACTCCCAGTAGCAATCGCGTTGGTGGTAGCCGCAACGGCCGGTCTTCTGTTGTATCCCGTTGCCCTTGGGCAGAAGCCACGCGCCAGCAGCCCGCCTTCGCAGCAACCTCTGCCGGGACTCCTGCTTGAAGGCTACGATGCTGGTAGTGAGACACGTTTTGCGGAATACTGGGCCATCCAACGCTGCACTGATTTGGCGGAACTTGAAGCAATTCTGCGATCCGCTGATCGACTCATCCCTGTCCCACATCCACGAGTTAGTAGGAAATATCCCATCTCCCGGTACGCGAGACAACGCCTGGCGGCGTTTGACCGAGAGGCGTTGCCTGTCCTGATTCGCCTCCTTGAGAGTGGAAGCCCACATGCGGAGTGAAACGCGTTACAGGTCCTTGCGGACAACAGGCTGGAACAGAAGGCATTCACTCCTGCGGATGCTCCCTGGTTTCGCCAGAAACTCCTGCCCTTCCTGAGTCGCCCGGAATGGGAGGTGAGGATGGCAGCCGTAAAGGCACTTACAAAGCTTCCCGATGCAGATTTGCGACCGGCGCTGGTCAGTGCTCTCCAGTTGGTGGCGCAGGAGTCGGAAACGCTTGAGCGTTCCCTCGAAATCATGAACCTACTGGAGGCTCTCAAAGCTTGCGGAAGCCCTGAGGAGGAAATCGTGCCGTGGTTCTTGAGGTTTCTGAATGAGCCTGAATCGTCCTTTCAGTATGATCGCCAAAACCTCATCAGACTTTCGGCATCGTTCAGAAATTCCGGTCAATACGGCGAGCTGTTGCGAGCAAAGAACTGGGAGATTTTTTATTCCACCGAAGACTGGGGCACCGTGCTAGCTATATTGGAAACAGTAGATCTGACGTCGCCCGAGACCCTTTCTCAGCTGAGAAAAGCATTCACGATTAAGCAGCCAAACCTTCGCAAATCGGCTGTTCGAGCCTTGTTTGAACGGCATTCCGTAGATCTCGATCAGGAGCCTGAGTTACTCAAATCGCTCAGGGCCGATGAATCTGAAGAGGTGAGGGCCTGGGGAGTACACGCCATGATCTCGGTAGCGCAACTCCAGATCGCGCCCGTAAGCCAAAAGCGTTCGATTCTTGCGAAAGCACTCAGCTTCTATGAGGACGATCCATCGGATCAGGTACGTTGCGCCATCGTCGTCAGCGTGGGAGCGGTGCTTGCGTCGAGTGCACCTGATGTTCGTCGCGAGCTACTCCGGGACGTCGCTTTAGGACTGCCGCGTCTCTTCTCCGACGCGCTGAAGAATCCCTCTACTGCAAGCGCGGCGGCAGAGCAGATTGCAAACATAGCAAAGGTCCGTCCTATCGAGAGGCCGAATCCATTCCCAAAAGAAAGGGCTGCACTGCTTTGGAAAGAGATCGTGGCGGCCGCAGAGGCCGATGTGGAGCAGAACTAAGAACGCGTTTAGAAAGCCTCGGATGTGTTACATTGATCAATGAACGACGGCTTCACGTTCTTTGAACCCGAACGCCGCTTTTGCATTGGCTGTTCACAGCTCCATGGGAGCGTTTTAACTCAGCCCAGGTCGACAGGCCTGGGCATCAGAATGAAAGCGTTCGCGGTCTGAAGGACCGCGGTAGTTTGCCGGAGCAGACGCCGCGCACAGGAAAATCAAGGACGGTCTTACAGACCTCATTCCCTTTTTTGTTCCCACCCAGCCCTCGGCCGGGCTGGGCTGAGTTAAAGCGGTCCTTTGGACCTGAAAGACAGCCGCCAGGCTCCGCTTGGACATTACCGGAGGTTGTGCGAAATGGCTCTCAATCCGCTTTCTAAACGCGCTCTAAGCCCCGTTTACCGGGACCACGCATCCGCCAGCGCCTCGGCCTGCTTCAGCACTAGCGCCGTCGCTGCTTCCTGACCTTCCGGCGGGTATTTGTATTTGCGGAGGAGACGTTTGATCATCAGGCGCATGCTGGCGCGGACGGAGTCGCGCACCTGCCAGTCCACCGTGGTGCTGGCGCGCAGCTTCTCCGTCAGCTCGTTCGCCAGCTTCTTCAGTGTTTCGTCGCCCATCACCCGTAGCACTTCCGGGTTCTCCGCCAATGCATCGTAGAACGCGATCTCGTCCGGGTTCAGGCCGAGTTCCTCGTTGCGCTTCAGCGCGTCGGAAAAATCCTTCGCCATCGCGAGCAGTTCCTCTATGACCTGCGCCGTTTCAACCGCGCGGTTGTGATACTTCGCCAGAGTCGCCAGCAGGCGCTCACTGTATTTCCTCTCCTGCACCACGTTCGTGCGGCTGTTGGAACGGATCTCGTCTTTCAGCAGGCGTTCCAGCAGTTCCACTGCGAGATTCTTCAGCGGGGTCTTGCGCACGTCCTCCATGAACTCATCGCTGAGCAGGCCGATGTTCGGCTTGTCCAGCCCTGCCATAGCGAAGATGTCGTTCACCCCCTCGGCCCGAATCGCGTTATCGAGGATCTGCTTGAGGGCGGAGTTCTTCTCGTCCTCCGAGAGCTTCTTGCCGACGTTACCGTGCTTCACCAGTGCCGCCCGGATCGCGGAGAAAAAGGCGATCTCGGTCCGCAATTCCGCCGCTTCATCCAGCGTGCCGCAAAGCGAATACGCCTTGGTGACGGACGCCATCACGTCGAGGAAGCGTTTCTTCCCGTCCTCCAGACCGAGGATGTGATTTGCGGCCGGGGCGAGCAGCTCCAGGGGCGTTGTTTCGAAGGCGCTGTAATCGAACCCATGCATCATGCCGCGCACGACATCGAGCTTCTCCCGGAGAATCTTCAGCGCATCCTCGGCCTTCACCGTTGGTTGTCCCCTGCCCTTCGCGTCGGTGTAGGTCCGCAGCGCGTTCTTCAGCTCGGCCGCAATGCCGATGTAATCGACCACCAGCCCGCCGGGTTTGTCCTTGAAGACCCGGTTCACGCGGGCAATCGCCTGCATGAGGTTGTGGCCATGCATCGGCTTGTCCACGTACATCGTGTGACAGCACGGCGCGTCGAAGCCGGTGAGCCACATATCGCGCACGATCACGATTTTCAGCGGATCGTTCGGATCCTTGAACCGCCGCTCCAGCCGCTTCTTCTGCGCCTTGGTGTAGCTGTGCGTCTGCAGCTCCGCTTTATCGGAAGCCGTGCCGGTCATGATGATCCGAACCACGCCGTCCTCGGGATGCCAGCCTCCATTCTCCAGCTTCGTGCCCGCCCATTCGGGCCGCAGCTTCAGGATCTCGTCAAAGAGAGCCACGCAGATCTCCCGGCTCATCGACACGAACATCGCTTTCCCCTCCAGCGTGCCGGTGCGCGTCTCGAAGTGCGCGACGAAATCCCGCGCGACCTCCTCCAGCCGGGGCTGCGCGCCGACGAGCTTCGCGAGCTGTGTCCACTTGCTCTTCGTGCTCTCCCGCGCGGCGACATCCTCCTCGTCCTCGATCACTTCCTCCACGTCCTGGTTCAGCTCGTCGATCTCCTCGCGGTTGATGTCCAGCTTGGCCAGACGGCTCTCGTAGTAGATCGGCACCGTCGCCTTGTCATCCACGGCATCCTGGATGTCGTAGATCGAGACGTAATCACCGAAGACCCCGCGCGTGTCGCGATCCTCCAGCGCGATTGGCGTGCCGGTGAAGCCGATGAACGAGGCATTCGGCAGCGCGTCGCGCATGTGCTTCGCGTTGCCGAAGACATACTCGCCCGTCCTTGTATTCAGCCGGCCTTTCATACCGTACTGACTGCGATGCGCTTCGTCGGAAATCACCACCACGTTGGCGCGGCTGCAGAGGACCGGATGCCCCTTCTCTCCTTCAGTGAGTGAGAACTTCTGGATGGTGGTGAAGATGATGCCACCCGACTGCCGCGCTCCTAACATCTCGCGGAGCTGCTCCCGGCTTTCCGCCTGCTCGGGCGTTTGCTTCAGGAGATCCTTCGCAGCGCAGAACTGCTGGTAAAGCTGCCCGTCGAGATCGTTGCGATCCGTCACCACGACCAGCGTCGGGTTGTTCATCTCCGGCTGCTGGAGGAGTTTCCCCGCATAGCAGGCCATGGAGATGCTTTTGCCCGAGCCCTGCGTGTGCCAGAAGACACCCGCCTTGCGGGAACCGGGCACGACCACCTTTCCATAGTTTGCCCGTCCTTCCTCCTTGATCCGGCTGGACTCCTCTGGCGCCGATGCGATCAGCGTCACCCGCACCGCTTCCCGGACTCCGTGGAATTGATGGTAACCCGCGATCTTCTTGATCAGCGCGTCGCCGTCCTGCTCGAAGAGCACGAAGTAGCGGATGTAATCGAGGAACAGGTCCGGACGGAAGAAGCCGCGCACCACCTTCTCCAGCTCGAAGTCGAGCGCGGGTTTATCGTTCTCATCCGCAATCGTCCGCCACGGCATGAACCACTCCGGAGTCGCCGTCAGCGAGCCGACCCGCGCATTCATGCCATCGCTCACCACCAGCGCCTCGTTGAAGACGAGCAGATCCGCGATCTCGTCCTTGTAGGTCTGGAGCTGGTTATACGCTTTCCAGACGTCCGCGTTCGTGTCCGCCGGATTCTTCAGCTCGATGAGTCCCAGCGGCAGCCCGTTGACGAACACCACGAGATCCGGCCGCCGCGGTTTCTTCGTCCCGGCCACGGTGAACTGGTTCACCACGAGGAAGTCGTTCTTCGCCGGGTTCCGGAAATCGATGAGCTGCGCGTGATCTGTTTCCTTCTCTCCCTTGGCGTTGGTGAACTCCACCTTCACGCCATTCATCAGCAACCGGTGAAATGCGAGGTTGTTCCGCGCTAGGCTCGTCTCGCCTGGTGTGGTTACTACATGCAGCACCTCCTCGACCGCTGCAGCAGGAAGCTTCGGATTCAGTCGCTTCACCGCCGCCACTAGCCGTGCCTTCAAGACGACTACTCGGAAATCTGCTCGTTCCGGCGTTGCGCTCTCCGGCGCGAGATCTGCGCCGCTCGCGTAGTTCCACCCCGTGTCTTGGAACCACCGGATGGCGAGCTGTTCGAGCTGATTTTCGGTGATCACCTAGCCTGCTCCTGCATCAGCGACGTGTCGGGTAACAGTTCGCTGAACCGTAAGCGCATCCACCCCATCATGACGAGATTGCGGATTGCACTCGCGATCGCCCGTTGTTTTTCCTCCGTCCGCCAAGTCTTCTTCCAATCAAGGATATAGTCGAAAAGTTGCCGCTCATCTACTTCATGCTCTGGCTTCTCTTTCTTTAGCTGTCGACTTGCATAAAGCACCGTCAGCACCTCTTCGGCTTGCTCTGTGTTCTGAATGCGGCTGAAGAGATCAACTGTTTTCGCGATCTTCTTTCCGTGCCGTTGAAGCACATCCTCAAACTTTTCGCGATCTTTGGCATACTGCGGCGTAACTCGCAATGCGACCATTCTGCCTAATGGTTCTTCCATGAGCCAATTGCGGTTGGCGAAGTCGTGCAGAGCCTGTTTTACCT
>CBINJX010000241.1:0-7149 GCA_966251085.1 uncultured Verrucomicrobiales bacterium | reverse complement strand
TAACTCCCAACGTGTAATTACCGTTGCCGTCGAAGGCGCGGGTTGAAACACCACGGAAGTCACGAATACGAGGCAGCGCGGTCTTGATGAGGCGCTCGAGGAACTCGTACATGCGCTCGCCACGAAGCGTAACCTTTGCTCCGATAGCCTGATTTTGACGCAGTTTGAAGTTCGCGATGCTCTTCTTCGCGCGTGTCTCCGCCGGCTTCTGGCCGGTGATCAAGCCGAGTTCCGCTTTCGCGTCCTCAAGGGCTTGTTTGCCGTCCTGCTGGGAACCGATACAGGTGTTAACGACAACCTTCTGGATCCGCGGAACCTGATGCACGTTCTTGTATCCGTTCTTCTCACGAAGAGCCGGTGCAACGTGCGACTTATAAAATTGCTGAAGTTCTACTGCCATATGACGAGTGGCGAATAAGGGCTATTACTTGCTCGCGGCCTCACCGGACTCCAGACGCTTCACGTTGGAGATATTGATCGGCCCCTCGCGCTCGATGATCGCACCCTGTGGATACTCCTGAGATTTCCGGACGCTCTTCTTGATGAGGCGCACGCCCTCTACCAATACCTGCTGTTTCTTCGGCAGGATCTGGATCACCTTTCCAGTCGCTCCCTTGTGATTTCCGCTGATCACCTGAACGGTGTCGCCCCTCTTTACATGGAATTTGGTTTGGCTCATCAGAGTACCTCCGGTGCGAGCGAAACGATCTTCATGAAGTTCTTCTCGCGGAGTTCACGAGCGACCGGGCCGAAGATACGAGTGCCCTTTGGATTGAGGTCCTTATCAATAATAACGATCGCGTTGTTGTCGAAACGCAGATAGCTGCCGTCCTCGCGCTGGATCGGGTGCTTGGTGCGGACTACAACCGCACGAACGACATCACCCTTCTTCACGGAGCCACCGGGGGAGGCTTCGCGGATATGGGCGGTGATGACGTCGCCGACATGCGCCTCGAGCGTCGGCTTTCCGATGACGCCGATCATCTTCGCCATACGGGCGCCGGTGTTGTCGGCAACATCAAGTCTTGAACGAATCTGAAGCATAAAAAGGGGCGCGGATTATACGCTAGTGTTTGACGATTTCAACCAAACGCCAGCGCTTCAGCTTGGAAAGCGGGCGGGTTTCCATGATCCGAACGGTATCCCCTACCTGGGCCTTGCCTTCTTCGTCGTGAACGTAGAAGCGCTTGATCTGTTTAACGATCTTACCGAAGCGCGGATGCGGCACGCGGGTGGTGGTCTCCACGACCACCGTTTTCTGCATTTTCGTGGAAACGACCTGGCCGATACGCTCCTTACGGAGTCCACGGCTTGGCGTTGCCTGAGCAGTCTCTTGATTAGTCTCGGACATGGGTGGTGTTACTTGGCGGCAGCAGCCTTCTTCTGGGTCGCTACTGTCTCGATGCGTGCAATTTCCCGGCGCAGGGTACGCAGCTGGCTCGGCTTTTCGAGCTGACCGCTCTGCTGCTGCAGACGAAGGTGGAAGATCTCCTTCTTGAGTTCGTGACGGCGAGTCTCCAGCTCCTCAGAGCTGAGTTCGCGAATATCCTTGATCTTCATACTTTAGGCAGCGGCAGTAGCGCGATGGCGGGTGAGGAACTTGGTGCGGACCGGAAGTTTATCCGCGGCGAGACGGAGGGACTCACGAGCGAGCGACTCCGGAATACCATCCAGTTCGAAAAGAATGTTGCCGGGACGGACTGTGGCGACCCAATACTCGGGCGCACCCTTACCTTTACCCATTCGAGTTTCCGGCGGACGTGCCGTAACCGACTTGTCCGGGAAGATTCGGATCCAAAGCTTGCCCTTACGTTTCATGTTGCGGGTGAGAGCAACACGAGCAGCTTCGATCTGTGTGTTCGTGATCCAGGCGCGCTCCAGAGTTTGAAGAGCATAAGCGCCGAAATCGATAGAGATGGTGCGTGTAGCTTTACCCGCGCGGGATCCGCGCTGGGTTTTGCGAAACTTCACGCGTTTTGGCATCAGAGGCATAAAGAGTCTCCTTGGCTTGAGGCTTTAGTTCGCGTTTCAGGCAGCGGTCTCAGCCTGCTGCTGCTTCTCGGGCTTCTCCTCCGGAGCGACTTCCGGCTTCTTGCAGAGCCACACTTTCACGCCGATTTTACCATACACCGTGCGGGCCTCGGCAAAGCCGTAGTCGATTGGCTGACGGAGTGTGTGGAGCGGAATTTTGCCTTCGCGATACCACTCGGCACGGGAAATTTCCGCACCGCCAAGGCGGCCGGCGCAACGGATTTTGATGCCTTCCGCACCAAAGTCCATCGTCGTCTGAATCGCCTTCTTCATCGCGCGACGGAAGGAGATACGGCGTTCGATCTGGAGAGCTACGTTCTCGGCAACGAGCTGGGCGTCGAGTTCGGGAGTCTTGATCTCCTGAATGTCGATTTTGACCTGCTTACCGCCGGACATCCGGGAGATTTCGTCAGTCATCCGCTCGATCTCAGAACCCTTACGGCCAATGACGATACCCGGGCGAGCAGTGAAAATGGTAACGCGAATGCTGTTCCAGGCACGCTCAATCACGATCTTCGCGACCGCTGCGAGGCGCAGCTTGTCCTTCACGTACTTGCGGATGCGGAGATCATTGTGAAGGAACTCAGGAAGGTCCTTCGGAGAAGCGAACCAACGGGAGCGCCAGTCGCGGTTGACGGCCAGACGATAGCCGATCGGATTAACTTTCTGACCCATAGTTATTCTTGAGTTGTGGTTGCTTCAGCGGCAGGAGCGGCGGGAGCCGGAGTTTCCTGGGCGGCAGGAGCCTTCTTCTGAGCCGGACGAGCGGCCTTTTTCTGGCCAGCCCCGTTCTTTTTTTCGCGAGTTGGGATCTCGATCTCGTCCGTTACGATAATCTGGATGTGGCTGGTCCGCTTACGGATCGGGCCTGCACTACCGCGCGCCTTTGGCTGGAAGCGTTTGAACGTCGGGCCTTCGCCGACAACGGCTTCCTTTACCACCAACTTGTCCGCACGCAGGTTTGCGTTGTTTTCGGCGTTGGCGATTGCGCTTTTGAGTGTCTTTTCGACAAGGCGGGCCGCCTTCCTCGGCGTGAATGTCAGAAGGTCGAGGGCGGCTGCTACTGGCAGGCCCTGTATTTCGCGCGTCACCTCGCGGCACTTGAAGGCCGAGATACGCGCGCCGCGGTAGATGGATCTGATCTGCATGGCGAACGGGATATCGTAATCGTGCTGGCACTCGTGCCCGCTCAGAGTCGCGATTTGGTTGTGCGACCCAGAACTCGAGCACGATTAAAATTCATCGTGGTCAGGGTTGAGCTTCGACCTTAAGTCGGTCCCCCACCCTTATTTTCTCTTTTGCTGAAACTAGATTTTGAACGAGAGCGCCGGAGATACGTTCGCGAACATCGACGACTCGAACCGTTCCGATGATCTGCCCTTTGCGGGAGACCTGTAGCGGCATTCCCACTTTCACGCCCTGGCGGCTCCCAATGTCTGCAACGATCAGACTGAGTTCATCCTTCGTGCTGATCACGCTTGCATCCGTGAGATTTGCTGGAGCGGAGCCGTCTGTCGCGCTGGAACTGCCCGTGATTGACTCCGTGGCCTGGCGCATCTGCGCTTCGAGAGCCACACGAGCGTCGGCGTCCTTCGTTTCCGCTACATTCAAAAAACGAACAACTGCTTCGCTAAGTCCAAGAAGTGAGTCAGACAGGCGCTGCCGGGCTTCCTCCGCGAGTCGCAGGTCACTAACAGCCTTCAGCAAGCGCTGCTCGAGCTTTCCCGCGTTACCACCAGCGGCTTCCAAGCCGAGAGCCTCCAGTCGTAGCTTCAATTCGCCGGCTTGGCGCCGGAAGACTTCGGCTTCGCTATTTGCGATCGCGATACTCTCGGTGAGCTTTGCTGCTGTCGCCTCTGCGACCGCCAGCTTCTCCTGAAGTGCTGCGTTCTCTTCGAGCGCCATCTCCAAGGCGATTTTTGCCTCGTTGGCGTCCAAATCTAGGTTTGAGAAAGAACTAGGCTCCCCTGCTCTTACCGGAGCTAAAGCCGGCAAGAGGCAGGCGAGTAAAACTAACAGAAACTGCGCTGCGGCGGGACTCTTGGCCATTTGGGGGGCCGGAGTAATACTTACCCGCCGCAAAAACGCAACTACTACTTCGAGACCTTCGCGGTGTGGGAACCGTGTTTCTTGAAGATACGAGTCGGTGAGAACTCACCGAGCTTGTGTCCCACCATGTTCTCGGTGACGAACACCGAGTTGAAGATCTTGCCGTTGTGAACCAGGAATGTGTGGCCCACGAATTCCGGCGTGATCGTCGAGCGGCGCGACCAGGTCTTGATCGGCTTCTTGACTCCGCTCTCGTTCATCTTGTCGATCTTTTCGAACAGGTGCTGTTCGACGAAGGGACCCTTCTTTAGAGATCTGCCCATAGCTCAGGATTACTTCTTAGCGTTACGACGCTGGACGATGAAGTTGTTGCTGTTCTTGTGCTTGCGACGGGTCTTAAAGCCCTTCGCCAGCTGCCCCCAGGGGCTCATCGGATGGTGACGTCCGCCACCGCCCTTGGATTTACCCTGACCACCACCCATCGGGTGATCGACCGGGTTCATCACCATACCGCGAACGGTAGGACGGATGCCGAGCCAGCGGGAACGTCCAGCCTTACCGGCGGAAACGTTCATGTGGTCCACGTTACCCACCTGACCGATGGTTGCGTAGCAGCTCTCGTGAATCCGGCGAATTTCGCCAGAAGGAAGCTTCACGAGTGCGTAGCCGCCCTCACGGTTGTTGAGGATTACCTGTTGGCCAGCGCTGCGGCCAATCTGACCGCCACGGCCAGGGATCAGCTCCACATTGTGGATTGCGGTACCGAGAGGGATCGACTTGAGCGGAAGCGCGTTTCCGATCTCCGGAGCTGCGTTCTCGCCCGCGTTTACCTTGGCGCCGACTGTGAGACCTGCAGGAGCGAGGATGTACGCCTTCTCGCCGTCCGTGTACTGGATCAGCGCGATACGGGCTGTACGGTTCGGATCGTACTCGATGCCGACCACCGTTGCTTCAACCCCATGCTTCTTACGCTTGAAGTCAACCTTGCGGTACTTCTGCTTGTGACCACCGCCCACGTGGCGGGTGGTGATGCGACCGTAGTTATTACGACCGCCAGACTTCTTCTTGGTCTCGAGCAGAGAACGCTCGGGCTTCGTCTTTGTGATCTCATCGAACGCCGGAAGCGCCTTGAAGCGGTTCGTGGGCGTCGTGGGACGGAAGGTTTTGAGTGCCATTGCTTCTTACGTAGGTGGCTAGGCGAGCTCGATCTTGTCTCCTTCGCGGAGCTGCACGATGGCTTTCTTCCAGTCGGAAGTACGGCCGGCTGCAGCAGTGCGCTGACGGCGAGTCTTGCCAGGATAGTTGGCTGTATTCACCGCGACCACCTTCTTGCCGAAGAGCTTCTCGATCGCCTGTTTGATCTGGATCTTGTTCGCGTGCGGAGCGACGCGGAAGACGTACTTGTTCTCCTTCTCGCTCAGGAGCGTCGCCTTTTCAGAAAGGCGGATCGTCTGAATGATGTCGTAGGGCTCGTGCATGACTGACTACTTGTTGATGCGCTCTGCGATCTGGGCGAGCGCGTCGTTGGTGACTACGACCTTCTTGAAGAGGAGCAGGTGCTCGGCGTTCACGTCGGAAGCCGTCATCAGAAGCGTCGGCTGCACGTTGCGGGCAGCGCGATAGGTGTTCTCGTCAAAGGTTGAGGCGACGATCAGCGTCTTTGCCTCCGGCGTGATCGCCTGAAGGGCCTGGACGAACTGCTTCGTCTTGGGCTCGGAAACGCTGAAGTTCTCGATGACGAAGACGTCACCCGACTTGATCCGCTCGGAGAGAGCCTTGCGAAGCGCGAGGCGCTTGACCTGCTTCGGGATCTTCTTCGAGTAATCCCGCGGCTTCGGTCCGAAGACTACACCGCCGCCCACCCATACGGGGGAGGACTTGTAGCCGGCGCGGGCGCGTCCTGTGCCCTTCTGGCGCCATGGCTTGGAACCCGAGAGATTCACTTCGGCCTTGGTCTTGGTATTCGCGCTACCGCTGCGGCGATTCGCACGGTAGGCAACCACGACGTCGTGGACGGCCTGAGTGTACTTGTTGTTCTCGACAACGGGGATGTTGGCCGCCTTTGCGGCGTCAACGGTTAGAACAGTGGCAGCCATATATTACTTCGTTGCAGCCTCCGTTGGGGCCTTGGCTTTCTTGCCTGGACGGACAACTACGTAAGAGCCATTCGCTCCAGGGATTGCGCCCGTGACGAGGATTACGTTGTCTTCTTCGCGAACCTGGAGAACGCGGAGGTTCTGAACGGTCACGCGCTTGTCGCCCATGTGACCGGGCATGCCCATATTCTTCCAGATACGGCCCGGAGTGGAGCGGTTACCGATTGCACCGTTTCGGCGATGCATCATCGAACCGTGGGAAGCGGGCTGTCCGCCGAATCCGTGCTTCTTCACAACACCTTGGAAGCCTTTGCCCTTGGACTGACCGATAACGTCAACGACGTCGCCAACAGCGAACTGCGTTACGCGGAGGTCGAGTTCCCCCTCGATTTTCGTGCCGTCCGGGAGACGGAATTCACGAACGAGCTTCTTCGGCTCGGAGTTGTGTGCCTTGAAATGGCCGAGGAGCTGCTTTGTGACGCGCTGCTCCTTCTGGGTGTCGAAGCCCACCTGAACGGCGTTGTAGCCGTCGGTCTCAGGAGTCTTCACCTGGAGCGGGGTGTTGCCACCAGCCTCGATGACGGTCACGGCCATTGCGCGGCCCTTCTCGT
This sequence comes from uncultured Verrucomicrobiales bacterium, assembly GCA_966251085.1. Classification (GTDB taxonomy): domain Bacteria; phylum Verrucomicrobiota; class Verrucomicrobiia; order Chthoniobacterales; family Chthoniobacteraceae; genus CBINJX01. Next base: position 362 of record CBINJX010000241.1, on the reverse strand, counting down.
CATAAACGCGAGTCATTCCCAGTTTTCTGCCTAGCAATCCAATCTTCATGTGTAGGTGGCGGGCAAAAATCAGATCTTGATGGTGATATCCACACCAGCGGGCAGGTTGAGCTTCTTCAGCTCGTCCACTGTCTTCGCGGTGGGTTCGATGATGTCGAGCAGACGCTTGTGGGTCCGGATCTCGAACTGGTCCATCGACTTCTTGTCAACATGCGGGGAGCGGTTCACGGTGAACTTCTCAACCCGGGTGGGCAGCGGGATCGGGCCGGCGACCTTGGCGCCTGTGCGCTTTGCGGTCTCGACGATTTCGGTGGCCGACTGATCGAGCATACGATAGTCGAAAGCCTTGAGACGGATGCGGA
>CBINJX010000240.1:0-7167 GCA_966251085.1 uncultured Verrucomicrobiales bacterium | reverse complement strand
CTCCGCACCGCGGGCCTGCCGGCCCGATATGTCTGCGGGTACATCGAGGCAACACCTCCTCGGCGCGGTGAGAACGGGCGGAAACTGATCGGCGCCGCAGCGACTCACGCGTGGGTGGAAGTATTGGTGCCCGGGATGGAATGGATCGCTCTCGATCCGACCAATCGAAAGTGGACCGACGAACGGTATGTCACCGTCTCCTATGGCCGCGATGCACGTGATGCCGCTCCGCTGCGAGGAACGTTCAAGGGCTCGGGTGGCCAGAAACTGACGGCAAAAGTGATCATGGAACGTCTTGGAGAATGAAAGTCCGTATCCGCTATCACACGGAATATCGCTACGAGGACGAAGTCAGCTTCTCGCCTCACGTCTTCAGGCTTTTCCCGAAAGCGGATACTCACACTACGGTCGAGCGGGTCGTCTTCGAGACCAATGAAGGAGCGCAGGTCCAACATCGGCGCGACATCTTCGACAATCTCGTCGCCTCGTGTTTTTACCCCGGACATCATCCCGCACTTTGGGTGCGGCTGGCGATCGATCTCCGCATCCAGGAGAAGAACGCTTTCGGATTCCTGCTCGCCTCACACGCACTCGATCTCCCGTTTCAATACCGAGCCGAAGAGCGAACGATGCTGGAGCCGTTTCTCCATCCGCTCACGCCACGGGCAGAGTTGCCCTTCTGGAGATTCCAGCCGAAGCCAACTGTCAGCGCGCTGATCGAGGTGAACACCGCCGTCTTTGACCATCTGAAATACGAGCGCCGGGAGGAAGGCGCGGCACGCACACCCGCTGAGACACTGGCTGCAGGTGGCGGCGCGTGCCGGGATTTTGCGGTCCTGCTCGCGGAGACATTGCGTGGGATCGGCGTGGCCGCGCGCCTCGCGAGTGGCTACCTATGGGAGGGCTACAGCAGCAGCGGGGAGAAACGAGCAGAGGGTGCCTTGCACGCGTGGACTGAAGCCTATCTCCCCGGTGCGGGTTGGGTCGGCCTCGATCCGGCGAACGGGATCTTCTGCAACCACAATCATATCACCGCCGCCGTGGGACTTACGCCGGATGATGTGGCACCGATCACCGGTCATTACTACGCCGACCGGCCGATCCCTTCGCGTATGTCGGCTTCGCTGCAACTGTCTCAATGCCAAAACTAGACGCATGTGATTCGTTCGACCGGGTTGCCGATGCGGTCACCGCTCGGCTGAATAAACACGGGGTACGGCTCACCATCGGTGGTGAGCCGAGTTACGTCCCGATCGATCCCTCCGGCGCCGAATGGAACATCACGGCGATCGGACCGACCAAATTGCGCTATGCATACGCACTCGCGGATGCCTTGATCGAAAAGTCACTCCCGGGTGCAGTCGCCTTCTTCTCACCGGGCAAGGCGTACCCCGGTGAGATCAATCCACGCTGGGCCATCCACCTCGTCTGGAATCGCGATCAGTCCCGCATCGATGGTTCGCGTGCGACCTCACGGCGAGCCGGCGTGAAAAAGAAAGCGCCGTTACGTGAGCTGCGTCAGGCACTTTGCGAACGGCTGAAAGTTCCGGTGCAGTGGCACCGGCTCCACGATCCGATCCAGCGTCGCACACAAACGTGGGCTCTGCCGCTCGATCATGACGGCACACAGTGGCTCACCAACAGATGGCCGAGCCCTGAGGGTAAGAGCTGGACGCTCCTCAATGCGGAAGGCCCCGCGGGATTGCGACTGCCACTCAATTCGCTTCCCGCAGATGCCATGAAACGCGCGCTGGTGCTGGAGGCAAAGGAGGACGGCTTGCACATTTTCTTTCCGCCTCTGCTCCAGCCGACATTCCTCGAATTGCTCAAGTCGGTGAGCGCCGCATTGCGCCAGGTAAAAACGGGCCGGTGCTTCTATGAAGGCTATATTCCAAGTGATGACTCCGCATCATGGTCAAAGCTCTCGATCACCGCGGATCCGGGTGTCCTCGAAATCAATCTCCCCCCCTGCCATAACGCCAAGGAATATGCATGGTGGATGGAGCAACTCGAAGTTTGCGGAACCGTCGCGGGACTTCGCTCCTTCAAACAGCTCTCGCCCGAAGAGTCGCTCGGAACAGGTGGCGGAAATCATCTCCTCTTCGGCGGTCCCACGCTGGAGGAGAACGCATTTTTCACACACCCGCGGTGGGTGACTTCCATACTGCGTTATTGGCAGCATCACCCTTCCCTCTCGTATCTTTTCACCGGCAGCTATGTGGGACCTTCCTCCCAAGCTCCTCGGCCGGATGAATCAGCAGGGGAACTCTACGATCTGGAGATGGCGTATCAGTTCCTAGAGAAGCTCGAACCCGGAACGGATCACCGGCACCTGATTAGCGAAACCCTTCGTCACCTGCACATCGACCGCTCGGGAAACACGCACCGCAGCGAGGTGAGCTTCGACAAGTTCTGGAACGCCGGCTGGGATGGCGGATGTCGCGGGTTGATGGAGTTTCGCGCCGTCGAGACGCTGCCGCACGCGAAGTGGATGTCCGCGGTGGCCCTGCTCTGGACCGCCCTCGCCGCGCATCTCCTGGAACACGGCTTTGCGAAACCGCTGATTGAATACGGCCAGCGGCTGCATGACACCTTTTTCCTGCCAACGCCGCTCTGGGACGATTTCAAACTCGTCCTGAAGGATCTTCGAGCGGGCGGTATCAAGCTGCCCGAGGAGACCTATCGCGAGATCTGGGAGTATCGTTTTCCAACGATGCTATCGTTCAACAAGGGGCGTGCGCGTATGACAATCCGCAAAGGCTTGGAAGGTTGGCCGCTGCTCTGTGAAACGCCGCTGGAGGGAGGCACCACGAGCCGGTTTGTGGATACGTCCATCGAGCGGCTGGAGTTCACGGCCAATCTAACTTTTACCGAGCGTTACCGCATCCATGTGCAAGGGCGGGAGTTGCCATTGAGCGAGTACACCGGAGAGCAACTCGGCGCCGGGCTCAGGTATCGCCGGAGCGCCTTGTATCCCTCACTGCATCCCGGAGTCGCTCCGCATATTCCGCTGTTCGCGGTGATCACAGGGCACGACGGGCGACCGGTCGGAGCGTACAGGCTCGAGGGAAACCGTCGGGTGTTCGAAGCGGCTTCGAACGAGGATCTGCCGAAGATTGGGAATCCCTGCCGGAAGCTGAGGTCAGAACTGATTACGTACGATTTGCGGTTGCCTTAAGCCCGGCTGGATTTTGCGCCGAACAGCCCCACCTTGTACCCCGCTCTACGGAGCGTCATCGTTGCCTTTGCGTTGAGAAAAAGGAGCACCAGCAGGTTGAACAGCGGCACCATCACCAGCAGTGCAAACATGAGTCGCATCGCAGGTCCATAACGGAGGCCGGCTCCTATGGAGAGGACTCCTACCGCGCCCAGGACGACCATGGCTATGCAGAGAAGGAGGATGAGAAGACCGACCAGCGGCGCCGCACTCTGGCTCCTCGGGAGAGCGGACAGAAGTGCCGCCATAACGTTAAGCAGGATCGCAACGAGTAGATATTTCTGCCCTATGCGGACTTTGTGCGTGTGTCGTGACGGACGCGTCGGGATCGGGGGCGGAGCGGTTTGCATGGTGGGGGCGGAGTTGATAATTAATGGGAATACATGAAATCATCGTGCGCTGGAAGCTCGATCGGGATGCACAAATGGAGCGGCGCGACAGAGTGGCGTGAGCTTCCAGCCTGCGCAGGGAACGCGTGGAGCTGGTCGGGCGTGTTGCACACCTTCTCCGGCTCGGATCCGCGGCAGCGGTGAGGCGCGCATCTACCCTGGTGGGTTCTGGCGAGGTGAGGGTCCGGGGAGTCGGTGAGCTGCGGCGCTCCCTCTGAGCACGCAAGGATGCATGCTCCACTCTGCCGCACGCAGCTTCACCCATTTCGCTCCCGGAGTGGAACATTATGCCCCCGCTTCCGGAGATTTCGCGTGCAGCTTGGGATGTCCCGCATGAGGGTTTTTGGGTCATCGACGAGGGTTTTTTGCTCATCGATGAGCAAAAAAGGTTCATCTGAACCGGATGACCCTCATGTACGAACCAAAAACCCTCGTCCACGAGGCTCAAACGCTCATCGATGAACCAAAAAACCTCATGCATGAGGGAAAAACCTTCATCTGAACCGTGCCCCCTCATGCATGAGCCAAAAACCCTCGTGCATGAGGAAAAAACCCTCATCGATGATGTAAAAACCCTCATCTCGGACATTTCGACCCGCAGCGGGCATGTCTGAACCCTATTGGCTCACCACCGCCACCGCAGCCTTCTTCGCGGCCGCCACGGGCCGGAGTTCGAAGAAAGTATCATAAATCGCCGAGCCGATGTTGTTCAGCTTCACTTGAAGGCCATCGAGGTACTCATGAAGCCCGCCGGCGATGATATCCGACATCTGAGCAAAATCGAGTTCGGAGCGGAGCTGCCCCATCAGGCGCTCCGGTTTGTTGCAAAAGGTGCCGAGTGGTGCGCCGGAGATTTCGTGCAGCGAGAGATCTGCCTGTGTCAGGCAGTGATGAATCGCCCGCGGGAAATCGCGGTCGAGAATCAGAAACTCGATCGCGCGTTCCGGAGAAACTCGCCCGTATCGCTGCCGATACGCTTCCAGGGCACTGGCGGAGCCGAGAACTGCTGTCCACTGGATCTCATCGAGCGGCGTGCCGACATCGCTGACCGATGGCAGCAGGATGAAGTACTTCACGTCGAGAATACGTGAGGTTTTATCGGCACGTTCGATCACCCATCCCAGTCGCGCAAACTGCCACGCCTCCCCATGCGACATAGTGGTGTGCGCAAGCCCGACGAGGATGATACTGGCCAGCTTCGTTTCCTGGAAAAACTCCTCGGGCGAATCAAGCCGCCGGCTCGCTGCATCCATCACCATCAGGTAGAAGCGGTTGAGTTGCTCCCACATTTCGGAGGAAATGATCTCGCGTACTGAGCGTGCATTTTCCCGCGCGGATCGAACGCAGGAGAGGATGGAATTCGGGTTCTCACTGTCGAAGGTGAGGAACTGGATGACAGCATCTCGCGTAGCCTTTTTGTAGCGGTCGATGAATGCATCATAATCGCCAGTCGTCCGCACGACAGCGTCCCACTGCACCGACATTCCGGCAGGCAAATCCAGCATCAGCCGGAAGTTCACATCGATCACACGAGCGATGTTTCCTGCCCGCTCCATATAGCGGTTCATCCAATAGATCGAATTTGCAACGCGGCTCAGCATGAGCGGAGAGTACAGTTGAGAGTGATGAGTTGAGAGTTGAGAGCCGTGCTCCGGCAGATCGAGAGGTGGTTCCGCATAGCGCGTAGCTACTCTCCGTCGATAACCCACGTGTCCTTACTTCCACCACCCTGCGACGAGTTCACGACGAGCGAGCCCTTCTTTAACGCCACCCGTGTGAGACCTCCCGGAAGCACGTAAATGTCTTTCCCATAAAGGATGTATGGTCGCAGATCGACGTGACGCCCCTCGAAACTGGAGTCCACGATCACGGGCACACGGGAGAGAGACAACGTCGGTTGCGCGATGTAGTTGCGCGGGTTGGCCCGAATCCGGTCCGCGAAATCCGCCCGCTGTGTGGCAGTGGCATGTGGGCCGACGATCATTCCGTAGCCGCCGGATTCATTCGCCGCTTTCACCACGAGCTTGTCCATGTTCTCGAGCACGTACGCGGCATCCTTTTCATCCCAGCAGAGATACGTCGGGACATTTGGAAGAATCGCCTCCTGGTCGAGGTAGTACTTGATGATCTTCGGCACGTACGCATAGACGACCTTGTCATCGGCGACACCCGTTCCGGGTGCGTTTACGAGCGACACTCGTCCGGCGCGGTAAACGTCCATGAGCCCGGGCACTCCCAGTGCCGAATCGGAACGGAACGTCTCAGGGTCGAGGAAATCGTCATCCACCCGCCGATAGATCACATCGACCCGCTCGAAACCTTCCGTGGTTCGCATGCAGACATAGCCATCGACCACCACGAGATCGCGGCCCTCGACCAGTTGCACCCCCATCTGGTGCGCGAGGAATGAGTGCTCGAAGTAAGCGGAATTGTAGCACCCGGGGGTCATCACCACCACACATGGCTTCGAGACTCCTGCCGGGGCCACATACTGCAGCATGTCGAAGAGCCGGCTCGGGTAATCATTCACCGGCTGCACCTTCGAGACATCAAACACCTCGGGGAAGGTCTGCTTCAGTATCCGGCGGTTCTCGAGGACGTATGAGACTCCGGACGGACAGCGTAGATTATCCTCCAGAACGTAGATCGTGCCATCACCGTCCCGGATGAGATCGGTCCCTGTGATGTGACCCCAGATGCCCTGTGGCGGATTAAGTCCGAGACATTCCTGGCGAAAGGCGCTGGCGGAAAAGATGACGTGCTCAGGGATGACGCCATCCTTGAGGATCTTCTGGTCGTGATAGATGTCGTCCAGGAAGAGGTTTAGCGCCTGGATGCGCTGACGTAATCCTTCTTCAACGCGCTCCCACTCGGACTTCTTGACGATGCGGGGAATGATGTCGAAGGGGAAGATTTTCTCCCGTCCACTCTTATCGCCATACACGTTGAAGGTGATACCGGAGTGGAGCAGCGCGCGCTCAGCGGCCTGTTGCCGCCGGTGAAGATCACCGGGGTCCAGCGAGTTGATCATCCGCACCAGCGGCTCTGCCTCGGGTCTTACCTGTCCACCGGGCTCAAAGATCTCGTCGAAAAAGGACTGGGTGTCGTAGCTATCAAAATTCATCGATGACTGCATAGGGGCTCTCGATGCAGGGGTTGAGCGGCCAAACGCGCACGACCTGCACCGGTAACAGCAGGGTTGCCGGCGCTAAATCGGTTGTGCGAACACGTTTGATCCTGCACGGCGCACGTTTAGCAGTTGTTGTTCCTCCGCCGTGCAACATCGCGACAATGAGAGGAAATTGCCGAGTTCACCCCGTATCCATCGGCAAGCCAGCGACTGAACGGTGAGCAAAAAGCAACACATCGCGGTTCCAGGCGGGAGCTACGATGGCGATATTTGGACAGCACCGAAAGACGTGCAGTGATCCCGCGCCTGCGCGATCACCCGCACTCAAAATGCGCCCCATTTATCCACGTCTCAGATATGTATGGATCTGAGAACTCGCCCCACCGAGCGCCTACCGCCGCGCAGTAAAATGCCCCCTCAGACCATTCAAC
>CBINJX010000239.1:0-7182 GCA_966251085.1 uncultured Verrucomicrobiales bacterium | reverse complement strand
CCCTGGGAGCAAGCGCGGCTACAGGATCAAGCGCCGTCCCACCAACCGCTCACGTACGGAGAACCCGCCCTCTCAACACAAAACTTCCCCTGCGCTGGGTTATCGCTATGCCTCCAAGGCGGTGTCGCGCCCCCGCCTTCGCCCGCGGGACTTGCCACCGCACTTCAAGGTTGCACCCCGTTGGTTGCCAGCTGAGAGCATTCCGGGGCGAACGTGCGTCTCTTGCCGGACCTATTGTCCGAGATGTGTAAAGATTTCAGATCGCGATCTTCTCCCCTCGTTCCTCAGCGCCTCTTCCACCTCATCCCTACCCCACCCGTGAGTTTCGTTGCTGCAGTTCTCTACGCGATGAGCAGCTCCGTGCTGCTGGCCATATTGTTAGGTCTCATAAACGGCCGTCTCACTCCAATGATCGCTAGTACATCGCTGGCGGCTGGCGCACTCGTCGCGGCATTCACTTTCTGGCGCGCACGTCTGCAGGAGCAGGATACAGAGCGCCGCGGCCCGAACGTCTGGGAATGGGGCGTGATCGTCCTTTTCACCCTCTTCGCCCTGCGTGCATTCCTCTGGCTGATTTTCATCGACGGCGACGAGATCAAGGTGCTTTCGCCCAACAACCTCGGCGACCTCTCGCTGCATCTGACCTACATTCATCAGCTCGCGAGCGGCGCGCCGTTCTGGCCACAGAATCCGATCGTCGCAAATGAAGAGCTCACCTATCCGCTCGGTGTTGATCTCTTCAACAGCCTGCTCGTGCTCATCGGAGCCGATCCGCTGCGAGGTCTGATCTGGGTCGGACTGGTGGCCTGCGTTCTCGTGGGAATCGCAATCTGGCGCTGGGGCGGTGCTTTCACGCTCGCCGGATTCCTTTGCAACGGCGGACTCGCAGGCTTCGTATTTCTGCGGACCGGCGAATTACTCGATTACCAGAGTCAGCTCGCCTGGAAGAGCCTGCCGCTCGCATTGCTCGTTACCCAGCGAGGATTGCTCTTCGCGATTCCTGCGGGGCTTCTCCTGCTCTGCTCGTGGCGCACGAGATTTTTCCGTGCGGAACCCGGCAAGGAGAAAGGCTGGATGCTCCCAGTCTGGGGTGAGCTGCTGCTTTATGCTTCGATGCCGGTGTTTCACCTGCACACGTTTTTGTTTCTCTCCATCGTGCTGCTCGCATGGTTCATCGTTCAGCCGGAATTGAGACGCACACTCGTCAGATTTGTGGCACTGGCCTTCCTCCCCGCTTCCGCACTCGTCTTTCTCGTGACCGGAAATCTGCAGGGCCCCTCGGTGATCAGCTGGCACTTTGGCTGGATGCAGAGCGACCCGGATTTCCTGGCGAGCACACTGGAGCGATACGGGATCGAATCGCGATGGTTTACCGTTCCGTTCTTCTGGCTCCTAAACTTCGGTATCCTCCCGTTCTTCGTGGCAGGGCTGGTGGTCCGAATTGCACGGAACCCGGCAAAACAATGGGAGCGAGCGGTCGTGTTTCCTGCGCTTGGCGTGTTCGCCCTCTGTATCCTGATCCGGTTTGCCCCTTGGGAATGGGATAACACGAAATTAATGGTCTGGTCTTACCTCGCGGTGCTCCCGTTCCTCTGGACCGAAATCTTCCAACGATGGCCCGTCTGGTTACGCGCCATCGGCTGCTTCGGTTTGTTCTGGTCAGGGTTCATCTCGCTCCTCGGGGGGATCAACGGGACGCATCAGGGTTTTGCAATTGCCACCCGCTCGGAACTCGACACGCTTGCTCCGGCACTGAAGCAGATCCATCCCGGTGAACGTTTCCTAGCACATCCGAACTACAACCATCCCCTCCTCCTCTCCGGCCGGCCCCTGGTATTGGGGTACACCGGCCATGTCTGGAGTCACGGTTACGAATGGCAAGAGCAACAGGCTCGGATCGAATCGATCCTTCTCGGTGAGGAGGATTGGCGGGAATTGGCGGAGCAGTCAGGAGCCCGGTATCTCTTCTGGGGATCTCAGGAACAGGAAGCCTATCCCGGCTCCCTCCAGCCGTGGCGAATGGAATCCAAGCTGGTGGCGCAGGGTGAGTGGGGAGAGATTTACGATCTGGAGAGTTCTCCTGCGGAGCGTGCTGGGCAGTAACAGACTTCGTCAGTTACATTTCCTCTCGTAGACTTACCTGAGCGTCTCATCAGTGAGGTGGAACGACGGCGAGCAAAATTCCAGCGTGTAATCGCGAGAGTACTCCAGATGCACTCGAAAGTATAAAGCGAGCGCCGCGGAGCGCGGAGCGAGGCGTTCCGGGTGCGGAGCTACACGTTGGGAGGGCGGAGAAAGCGCCAGAGAGGGCCGAGTGAAACCTTCAGGGGGAAAAGCGAGGACCATCAAGGGCGGAACGAGGCGATGGACGCTCAAAGCAAAACCTTGTGCGCTCGGAGCGTGGAGGCGCAAGGGCGGAGCGACAGGAATAAGGGTCGGCAAAAGATACATTTTGCCGCTCCAAAGATACTTTGCGCCGCTCCGGGAATAGATTGTGTCGCTCAGCAGATCCCCTGTGGCGCTCGCTAAATCCTTTTTCCCGCTCAATTAGTAGATTTCCGATGTCAATTGAGCGGCATTCTCTCTCCCTCAATAGATGGCACCCGGCAAATGATAGATTTTCTATCTCGCTCCACGCGTTTTCTCCCGCGCTTTATACCTTTTCTATCCCGGTGAAGGCATCCAAAGAACGCGGTCGGGAGTAAGACTACAAGGAGGTCCGGATCGCATCAAGCTTCGCTCAACACCACACTCCCCTCCGCGACCACGTGCTCCTTCACCATCGCGCGCACCTCAAACTGCCACAACCCGCCCACATTTCCGAGCTTCCGCGCACTGAGAAGGATCTCCTGCTTTGGCCGAACGGCATCGAGAAACTTCATTCCGCGGATGGCGGAAAGACGGAAGCTTTTCCCCGGCTGCCCCGCGGCGATTCCGGCGGTCTGCGCCATCGCCTCCGTGAGAATCACCCCGGGAACAATAGGATCTCCCGGGAAATGCCCCCGAAAGAAGTCGGTCTCGGGCTGAAACGTCTTGGCACACTCGGCGCGTTCACCCGGTTCGAGTGAACGCACTTCATCGATGAATACGAACGGCTCGCGATGAGGCAGGCCGAGCGCGACGGGATCCCGCGGACTCATAGGACGGGCTCACCGGTGACCGTGGGCTCCGGCGGTACGAAATACGACAGCTTCCAGCTGCCACCCACCTGTCTGATTCCCGCATAATAGCCAGATGGAGTTGGAAGGGAGACCATATGGTCGTTGTGCGGAATGAACTGCTGGTCGAGTGCTGCAGACAGCTCACCCCAGAGATTGTTCTGGTCCCAGTAATCAAATGCTGATTCCCCGGCAGGCCCCGCATACCAGCGATAGCCGAAGGCATTAGGAGGGACCATCATGGATACCAGCGTCACGCGATCACGCCGGCTGACCGCAATTTTGAGGCGTCCGAGGAACGCCTGAAAAGCCGTGTCGCCCGCCTGATCCTTGATCTGTTCGCCTTCCCGGATCTTCCGATCGGCTTCATCCTTCTCCTTGTACGGCGTCGAGCACCCGGAGAGCACGAGGGCTCCGGCAATAGAACAGAGCAGAATAGTACGGTGGAACATGTGGTTCCCTCCCTATTGCCGAGTACCTGTACTTGCCAGCGGAAATATTGTTCCCAAGTATCCGGGATAGAACGAAGCTGGAAAGTTCCACCTTCTCGCTCTACCAGTCGCCCCCCTTTTCCAAATGAAGAAGTTTGCCTTCGCACTCCTCTGGCTCGTCATCGCCCTTATCGGTGCTGGTGCCTACTGGGCGCTCGCCAGCCACCGTGGCGAGCAGTTGAACTCGGTTTATATCCTGATCGCAGCCGCGTGCACCTACACGATTGGCTACCGCTTCTACTCGAAGTGGATCGCCGCAAAGGTGCTGACGCTCAACGATCGGCGCGCAACGCCGTGCGAAGTGCATGAGGACGGACGCGATTATGTGAGGACGAACAAGTGGATCGTTTTCGGCCATCACTTTGCTGCGATCTCAGGCCCGGGACCGCTTGTGGGACCAGTGCTGGCGGCGCAGTTCGGTTATCTGCCCGGAACGCTCTGGATCCTGATCGGCGCCGTGCTCGGTGGCGCGGTGCAGGATTTTGTCATTCTCTTCAGCTCGATGCGGCGCGACGGAAAATCACTGGGGCAGATGGTGAAGGAGGAACTCAATTCTCTGGCCGGTGTGGTCGGAATCATCGCGATCCTCTCGATCATGATCATCCTCCTCGCAGTGCTCGCGCTGGTGGTGGTGAATGCGTTGGCGGAAAGCCCTTGGGGAGTCTTTACCGTGGCTGCGACCATTCCGATCGCGATGCTGATGGGCGGATATCTCCGCTACATTCGCGTGGGCAAGGTGCTCGAGGTTTCCGTGATCGGTGTTGTCCTGCTCCTGCTGGCTGTGTGTGGCGGCCAGTACGTGCACGCCAATGAGTACCTGCATCAGCTGTTTCAGCTGAAGGCCGAGCCCCTGGCATGGGCCGTAATCGTGTACGGCCTTTTCGCGAGTATTCTGCCGGTCTGGCTGCTGCTCGCACCACGTGATTACCTGAGCACGTTCATGAAGCTCGGCACGATCCTGGCACTGGCGCTCGGCGTGGCAATGGTGCTTCCTAATCTCCAGATGCCGGCTGTGACCAAATTCATCGACGGCTCCGGGCTCGTGGTTCCGGGTGGTGTATTCCCCTTCTGCTTCATCACCATCGCCTGTGGTGCGATCTCCGGTTTCCACACCCTGATCTCCAGCGGTATCACGCCGAAGATCATCACTCGGGAAAGCTACACCCGCTCCGTTGGATACGGCGCGATGTGCCTCGAATCGCTTGTCGCGATCATGGCCATCGTCGCCGCATGCACGCTCGATCCGGGTGTATACCTGGCGATGAACGTCAAAGGCAGCCCGGAGCAGGTTACTGCTGCGGTCGCGGCAACCGGCTTCATGGTTGACCCGAATGCGATGGATGCCCTCGCGGCATCCGTCGGCGAAAACACCCTCTATGGCCGCACCGGCGGCGCCGCGACGCTCGCTGTGGGCATGGCAAATATCTTCGCTCAGGTAACCCAGGGGCGCTGGCTCGATCTCTGGTATCATTTCGCGATCATGTTTGAGGCGTTGTTTATCCTGACGACGCTCGACGCCGGCACCCGTGTGGGCCGGTACATGTTGCAGGATGCGCTTGGCCATGTCTGGAAGCCGCTCGGTGATACGAAGAATGGTGTCGCGAATATTTTTGCCAGTGTCCTGATCGTCATTGCCTGGGGCGCGTTCCTGATCATGGGCGTGCGGGATCCACAGGGTGGGATCAAAGCGCTCTGGCCGCTGTTCGGCATCGCCAACCAGCTCCTTGCCTCGATCGCGCTCTGCCTGGCGACCACGATCATCCTCAAGATGGCCCTGCGCCGCGAAGACCGGCGTCCGGCGCTCGCCCTGGTCACCCTGATCCCGCTGGTCTGGCTACTGGCTGTGACTGGTACTGCTTCCGTGCAGAAGATCTTCCATCCGAACCCGAGAATTGGGTTCGTGGCCGATACAAAAGTGAAGGATGAACAGCTTCCCGCCCTGCAGCAGGCTTTGGCTGCCGCTCCGGCCGACCCCACTTCTCCGGAGCGTATCGCTGCAGAAAAAGCTGTGCGGGATAACCGCACCCTCGCTTTCAACAACCGGGTAGACACGGTGGTTACCTCGATCTTTTTGGCCCTGACGGCAGTGATTGTAGTCCTCAGCTTGCGTGAATGGTTCCAACTGCTCCGTGGCACGAAAGAACCGGTCTTGCAGGAGACGGAGCCGGTGTATCTGTCATTGGATGAAATGGGCAAACCGCGTCAGCCGATGCCCGTGATGGGCATGATCGCCTTCGCCTGCACCATGCTGAAGGAAATCTCGGGACAGGCTGCCATCGAGCGCGAGCAGGCGACCCCGGAGATGTGCGCTTGCGCAAAGGAAGAGTCTCCAGCTAAAGCCCGGAGGAACGCCTTCCTGCTCTCAACCGAGCGACGTTTCAGCAACGTGAATCGCTGTTGTTAACAACCCTGTGTGTAGATGCGGCGCTCTGCGGAGTTCCACGAAGCAGGTGCCGCCTCTGAAGGTTTGTGGTTGAGAGTTAAGAGCCTTACACCGGCGGATCGGAATGGATGCCGTTAGCGGAGTTCGAGCTGATTACATCGTTGGCGCTTTCACGCGCCACGCTGTTAGTTGCTCTCGACACTCACCCCTCTACCAACTTCCACAGGCGGCACGTCCCTCACTGAAATCCGCCTACGTACGCTCCGCGCTCCAGCGCGACACGTCGAGACAGAGAGCCGCCTCTCCATAGGGTTGTGCTACTGCCCGGACTTCTTCGAAGCGGCCGGCACATTCCCTGCCACCTTGCTGACCAACTGCAGCTTCTCCTTCGCCAGCGGCAACATCTGCTCGGCGACTTTGCGAAGTTCCTCGTCTTCTGCCTTCACTCCCTGCTCGTACACCGACACCGCTTTCTTGGCAGCCGCGACGATGTCCTCACTCAGAAGCTGATCCACTTTTGAGCTAGAACCCTTTCCAAGTTCCTCCTCGATTTTGGCTTGCTGAATCGGCGGCGCGCCGGCTTCGACATTCAGACCTTTGCTCTTTGCGAGATCCCTCAGGACCTTGTTCTCCTTGGCCTGCGTGCTCGCGAGCACACCGCCCAGCGCTTTCAACTGCTCGTTCTGGGCCTTTGCCTTGGCAGTTTCCCCGAGCCAGGCAAGCACCCGCCCGTTCTCAAAGGCGGTCATCAGGAATTCCAGTTCCTTTCCGCTCAGTGATGTGGTGATCAGTTCCGGCGGAAGCGGTTTTGTCGAGGGAGCAACCGCCGGAGGAACTGGCGGTGCTTCCTTCACCTCCCCGGGAGTCACGGGGCTCACCGGGGTCTTATCGGTCGCTGCGGCATCGGAATTCTTTGGCACCCCTTGCGCGACGGCAGAGGAGAACAGTCCAAGCAGGGTCATTCCGAGTGTGAGGGCCGCAGTCTTCATGGAGTTCTTAGGATGAAAGCTTCTGAATAAGGATATCGCCCACCAGCGCGGGATTTGCCTTACCCTGTGAAAGCTTCATCACCTGGCCCTTGAGGAAGTTGATGGAAGCGGCCTTGCCTGCGCGGTACTCGGCCACTGCCTTCGGATTGGCTTCGATGGCC
>CBINJX010000238.1:0-7217 GCA_966251085.1 uncultured Verrucomicrobiales bacterium | reverse complement strand
TAAGTAGGTGGCCAAAATTTCGTTCCTTTTCTCGAGCAGGAGACTCAGTGCGATCGATCCTCTCTGCCAAGCAAAGCCAAGTTCCACTCTTTCAGAGCGCCAAGGGCGCGTTCTATACCAGCCTAGGGCGCAGCCCTAGGAACCGGCCCAGAAAGCATCCAAGGGCTGAAGGCCCGCCCTATGAACCGCGAGAAGATGTCACCGCAGAACAGGATGATAGAACGGGCTTTCAGCCCTCGCGCTCTGTTGGGTTTTTCCTAGGGCTGCGCCCTAGGCTGGTATAGTACGCACCTTCGGTGCTAGGCGGTGAACGAAATTCTGGCTACCTACTTAGTTAAGGCAGGAGCCGCCTTAAGATCGCTGCTTGCAGCGCTGGGATATCAGGAAGGGTGAGCGTTCCCTTGCTTGCAGACGGGGGAGCCGTCCGGCGCGCTGGATGTTGCGGCGCAGGGTGTCGAGTGCCTCGAAGGCCAAGCTCACGGTGCGATTCTGAGTGGTGGCCTGCGCTGCCGGGGCCGAGCTCTTCTACTTGCCCGACGCACTGCAACACGCATTTCCCGGAGAAGCGGCGAAATGAGGAGGTGAATGTGCCACTCTGGTTGCAGGCGACGTGGTGGGGACTATTTGCCGGCGCTGCGCTCGTGATTGGCGCAGGCATCGGCTACTGCGTCGCAGTTCCGGTGCGACTTGTGGCAGCCATTATGGCCTTTGGCAGTGGTGTGCTTATTTCCGCGCTTTCCTTCGACTTGATGGATGAAGCCTTCAGGCGCGGTGGATTGGACTCGGCGGCGCTCGGGTTCTTTGGAGGAGCGGCAATCTACACCGCGGCGAACTGGGCGCTCAGTCACTATGGCGCGAAGCACCGTAAGCGTTCCGGTGAACAACAAGTTTCGGAAGAGGAACACGGCGGCAGCGGCCTGGCGATCGCCGTGGGCGCATTGCTCGATGGAATCCCGGAGTCGATCGTAATCGGCGTAAGCATGATCAAGGGCGGCGCCGTGAGTTGGGTGGCAGTAGCCGCGGTTTTTCTGTCCAACATCCCTGAGGGTCTCTCCAGTGCCACCGGAATGAAGAAAGCCGGCCGCTCCGCGGGGTATATCTTTGTTGTCTGGGGTGTGATTGCCCTATTGTCAGGCCTCGCGGCGCTGGTCGGATTTACCGTGTTCAGAAACTTTTCGGACGACGTTACAGCCACGACTACCGCAATTGCGGCAGGCGCGATCCTTGCAATGATCGCGGATACGATGATCCCGGAGGCATTTGAGGAAGCGCACAACTTCGCCGGGCTCATCACAGCCGCGGGATTTCTCTCCGCCTTTGCGCTGAGCAAGCTGGCTGAGTGATGGGAAAAGGCAGTTGAGGGTTGAGAGTATCCAACGATGCGGCGCGCGTGAACGAGGGAAGGAAGTGCTCAATGCTCAGAAGTCAGTAATCCGTGAAGGATCTCTCCAGAAGGGATTCCCACTTGGCACTTTCACTCGGCACTTGGCACTTTCAGAGAGGTTGAAAGCCGCGGAACAGCGAATTGCTGGTGTGCCCGTGAATCCGGCACACGTTCCGGCAGGGAAACAGTTTCGCATTCTCCACCGAAACTCTTGGCCTGCCACTTCAACATGCATTAGCGGTTTCGAAACAGATGCGCCTTTCCTTCCTCCCCTTACTCACACTCGCTACCGCCGCGCTTGGCTCAATCTCTGTATCCGCCGCCGATGACATCATCTGGGATCGTTCGACCGATCAGGTAGTCTCGCACACCGACAAGGCAGCGGCCTATCCACGTGGGCGTCGACTTTCCAATGGTGACATTCTCCTCGGTTATCATCATGGCGGAGGAGAGGGTGAATACGGGACCTATGTCACCCTGCGACGCAGCCGGGATGGAGGTAAAACGTGGACCGAAACGCGGGATGTGGAGAAACCCGAGGACCCGCACTTCTGGGGATTCTCCAATGTGGACTTTCTTGAAACCGGCGGCCCGGCGGGTGAGGTGCTCCTGGTCACCGCGGCGCGCGGCAAGGCGGAACCAGGCAAGGACGTCTTCCTTTCCGAGTGTGAGCTAAGCGAGTTGCGCCTCCGCTTCAGCCAGGACTTCGGCGCGACGTGGAGTGAGCCGATGTCGGTGGCGCGTGGTCGCGGACGCGTATGGGAGCCGTCGCTGGTCAGGCTGCCGGATGGAGTGCTGGAAATATACTATGCCTGCGAGGCTCCCGATCTGCGCCGCAACGGCCGTCTCGATCAACGGATCGAGGCAATTCGCTCGAAGGATCGTGGACGCACCTGGACGCCGCCTGCGGAAGTCTCGCAAAATCCTGGCGTCCGAAACGGAATGCCCGCCGCCATTGTGCTCGCCAATGGTAAGGTGGCCTGCGCCCAAGAGATGGTGGGCAACAAAGTGTCACCCATGCTCACCTTCACTCTGCGAGGGAAACGCGTGGAGGAAACCATGCCGCAACGTGACTATGATTTCGGGGCCGCGCCGGCACTGCTCCGGTTGCCGGACGACCGTGTGCTCCTCGCCTTCCACTCGGGCTTCAAGAAGGCTCCGGCTCCGTCCGGCGCACCTGTGCCATGGATGTTTACGAATGTGTGGATTCAACCAGGAAATGCAGAAGCAAAGGAGTTCGGTCCGGCGATCCAGCCTTGGCCGGATCTCGATGACCGTACCGGCATCTTCTTCCCGTCACTCTTCATGAAGGACGACAACACAGTCGTTGCTCTCGGGTCCTGCATTTCTCAGCCTGGTGACGCGTCTACCACCCGAACCACCGTCCGCTGGGTTGAAGGGAAGATCCAGGCCGGGGCTCGCGCCAGCCGCTAACTGTAGGGCGAACCGTAGCATTTCGCATTGATGCAGAGTGTCGCGGTTGCATCACCCGGCCCCGGTGTTTGAGCTTGGGCTGGATACTAGGCTCGGCTCCGATCGCGCCGAAAGCGCTACACGTCAGCCTAGGGCAGTGCCACGCCTGCGTTGTCGCTTCGACGTGGCACGCTTTGGAATAGGTTCTCCAGCTGGAATCGCTCAATCAGAGATAGTCGCGCCGCAGCACCTCAGGCGTGTGCGGGGAGAGCAGGCCGAGTGAGATGTCGAATACCGTTCGCGCACCTTGTTCACCCTTTGCTGCAAGACGATGCGCGGCGCGGGCATAGGCGGCCAGCACGCTGGAGGTGAACTCGGGATTGCTGTCGAGCTTGAGGCCGAACTCGATCAGCTGCCGGGTACCTTCACTGGTTTCTCCGCTGCGCAGCACAAAGCCACCGTGAGGCAGAGTGGAGTGATCGCGATCCAGGTCCGCCTGGGAGATGAATTCCACCGTGGTGTCATAGTCCGCAAAATAGTGCGGCATGTTGACGATCTCACGTTCCACGCTCGCAGCATCGGCCCCTTCCTCCAGAACCACGAAACAGTGGCGGGTGTGCTTCTGCCGTGTCGTGAACTCCGGAGTTTCACCGTTGCGCACCCGTTGCATCGCGGCTTCAGAGGGAATCGTGTATTGGCGGGCATCGCGCACGCCGGCCACGCGCCGCAATGCGTCGGAATGCCCCTGGCTGACACCGCGCCCCCAGAAGGTGTAGTCCTTGCCTAGAGGCAGGACAGATTCACCCAGCACGCGGGCGATGGAGAACAGACCCGGGTCCCATCCGGTGGAGATGACGGCGACTTTGCCGGCTGCAGTGGCAGCGGCGTTCACCTTTTCGAAATACTCGGGAATCCGTGCGTGGGTGTCGAAGCTGTCCACGAGGTTGAAGTGCGCTGCCAGCGCGGGGCCTTGCTCGGGTAAATCGGTGGCCGATCCACCGCAGAGCAGCAACACGTCCACCTTGTCCCGCCACTCTGTGATTTCGGCCAACGGCTGATACAGTGAATGCTCCAGCTTTCTGCGGCTGAAGACGGCGACTAGTTCCTGATCGTTGTTTGCGGCAATGGCCCTCTCCGCTCCTTTACCCAGATTGCCATAACCGACGATTCCGATGCGGCTTTTGTTCATGACTGTTTAAAATGGATTCACGGCCGGATGTCGGCCGAAAGGGCGCGGAGAATGGATACCCGCAGTCACGAATTCCACCCTAAAGATTCCAGCCCGTCCGTCTCCACGGGGCGCATATGGAGTGCCCCGGTTATTGACGCCTGAGATGTGCTGAAACTTCAGCTCACAATCCCTCCACGCGCACTTCAGTCGTCCTCTCCCCTGCGCAGGGCCGCAATCACAGCAGTCGCTAACACAGTTCCAACCACAAGCCGTCGGACAAGATTCTTGCGGTTGTATTTCCACTCCGCCTTCCAGCCGAGCTCCTCGGGGATGTTGGGAATGCGGCCGTGGCTGAGGTCCTGCAGAATTCCTTCCACCATGTTCACCCGGTCGGCGAGCATCAGCGGCAGCCAGTGACCATAGCTGGATTCGCTATACCGAAAAGCAAACCGGCGAAGCATGCCGCTAAGTCCCGAAGGAGGTCGCGATGTTCCAAAGGCGGCGCTGACGGTTGGCCGCTCGTTGGACTGCAGTACCTCGATGTCGACCGGCTGCTGAGGCGGCCGCGGCCAACTATAGCCTGCGTGCTCCTTATTGGTGCGCTTTTTCATGGGGTAGGTCGGATCGTTCTTCGGATCCGCGTCCACGCCCCAGCCTTTGATATGCGAGTAATCTTTGTTTGTAGGCTCCATGTTGGTTCCTCCTAGCTTCTGACTGAAGGCGGCAGCAGCACCGGTTTGATACAGCCGTCGAGCTTCGCGGAAAAGATGCGGTAAGCGTCCGAAACGTACTCCAAAGGGATGCGATGGGTGATCAGCGCTTTTGGATCGATGATTCCATTCTGCACATGCTGGATGAGACGCGGCAGCAGCCGCTTCACGGACGCCTGGTTCGCGCGAATCGTGAGGCCCTTGTTTACCACGTTCCCGATTGGCACCAGCGTATCGATCGGACCATACACACCGACGATTGAGATGATTCCGCCTTTTTTCACGGAGTTGATCGCCCAGTGCAACGCAGTGGCCGAGCCTCCCTGCATCAGCATCTTTCTGCCGAGCAGTGTCTGCATCGCATTGCCTGCGGCTTCCGCTCCCACGGCATCGATACAGACGTCGGCGCCCAGCCAGTCGGTCGCTTTCTTAAGGAAAAGCACAGGGTCCTGCAGCGAGCGGAAATTGTACGCTTCGCACTGGGCATAGTTCTTCGCGAACTCGAGCCGGTACTCTACCTGATCGATGATAATGACCCGGCCTGCTCCGAAGAGCCATGCACAATTGGCCGCCATGATTCCCACGGGACCAGCTCCGAATACCACCACGGTATCACCGGGCTGAATGCCACCCATCTCAGCAGCCTGGTAGCCGGTGGGTACCACATCCGTCAGCATGACTGCATCATCGGGGTCCATTCCGTCGGGAATCACGGTCGGGCTCACATCGGCGTAAGGAACCCGGACATATTCCGCCTGCCCGCCGTTGTAGCCACCTGCAGTGTGGGAATAGCCGAAAATGCCGCCTACCGCAGTCGCCTCCGGATTCGACTCGTGGCAATTCCCATAGAGTTCCTGCTCACAAAAGACGCATTTCCCGCAGGCGATATTGAAAGGCACCAAGACATGGTCGCCGACTTTTAGTTTCTCCACCTCCGGTCCGACCTCCTCCACGATCCCGGTAAACTCGTGGCCAAAGGTCATGCCAACACGGGTGTCTGGCACCGATCCATTATACAGATGGAGATCCGACCCGCAGATACAAGATCGGGTAACCCGGACGATGGCATCCTGCGGATGCAGGATCTTTGGCATCGGTTTATGATCGATGCGGACACGCAATGGCCCGCGGTAATTCATTGCCAGCATGGAATAAGCTCCTTTCTATCCTGTAACGGATGAGAGTAAGGCACAGGTTCTCTCGCCCCTACCGAGAGGTGATGCTGCAAAGGTAGTTGAGGGTATCCAACGATGCTTCGCGCGTGAACACGGGAAGTGCTCAGTGCTCAGTGCTCAGAAGTCAGTGAAAGATCGCTCCATAAAGGGGACCCACTTGGCACTTTCACTCGGCACTTGGCACTTTCTTCACGCCTCCGCCTGCTCACCGAGTTGCTCTGCCAAAGCGATCAGTCCGGCAGAATTCTCCAGTCCGTCGATGAAGCGTTCCGGGATTTTCGAAAGGCCAACCTGCGCTCCCACGAGTGCCCCGGTCAGGATCGCGCGCGCCTGGTTTTGTCCTCCGCCGTTGATGGCGTGAAGCACCGCCTGCTCGAAGTCGCCGGGGAAACGTGCAGCCAGGTAATAGGCTGCGGGGAGCTGGTGGTAGATCGCGCAAGGCATCCCGTAAACGATGGAGACTTTCCATGCCGGTTCGATCCGGATGCCGCTATCCTGTGCGGCTTCTGCAATGTAGGAAGGGGTGAGCAGCGCATCGGGAGAAGAGAAACGTCCGGCCCTCGGGGGATCAGGATCTCCAGGCTTTGGCGGCTGGAGTTTGTCACTCGTGACCGCATGAAAAGGAAGCTCACCAGCCTTCACCAGATCCATGAGCTTATCGGAAAGTAGCGGATCGAGCTTTTCTCCCCTGACGAGCAACGCCAGCACACAGCAATAAGCTGTTGTCATCGCCACAACGGCTTCGTCCGCCTGCGTGAGCAGACAATTTGCGCTTACCGTCTCAGCCACCTTTCCGGGAGTGCGCGCGTATCGCGCAGCGAGCACCAGTGCCCGCTCGGCGGCTTCGGTGGTGTCGGCGTGTCCGCCTGTCTCCTGCCACGATTTCTTCTGTTCCACACGCCTGCGCCATGCCTCTCGAATGGATTGGCTCGTGTAACCACCGGGTCCACCACGTGGTGTCCCATCGAGTTGAGGAAAGAGTTCCTCGTCGAGCCGCCTGCAGAAGTCGCCCTCATCGTAGCCCCGGTTTTCCACCATGGAGCGGAGAAGGATGGTGGTGATGATCCCGGCTTGTGAGAGCTGACCTGCTTTCAATCCGGCATGATAGCGATGCGGTTTTGGGTCGGTGTAGTCGTTGATCCATTCCCCATAGTCCCGCCTCATTTCGTCGAGGTTATAATACCAATGAGGGCCCACCCCCAAGGCATCACCAATCAGCGCCCCGATCACAGCGCCGGCAGCACGGTCTTTCACGGACATAGTTTTCTCCATCTAAGGGACGCGCTATCTGGCGCTATTCGACGGAGCCTCGCTGAGCAAATCGCCGAGATCGAGAGGACGGGTGTGCATTGCGAGTTGCCCCT